>NZ_CAXBOV010000005.1:0-160632 GCF_963977355.1 uncultured Halopseudomonas sp.
AAAAGCGTCACTACCAGAGTCTGGCAAGTGTCTAGAATACTGGGGGCGATTCATACTGCAATTTTTCGGGAAGCTTTTTAAGGTACACTGCGCGCTTCTTTTAGCCGATCTGGACGCCCATGGCTCAGCAAGCAACGCCCTATAAAGTCCACCTCAACCTGACCGACACCGACCGAGGCATCTACGAGTCGATGCGCATGAAGGTCGCCCGTCATCCCTCCGAGACAGCTCAAAGGATGATTGCCCGCGTGCTCGCATATGGGATCTGGTATCAGGAACGTCTGGCATTTGGCAGGGGGCTGTCCGAGGTAGACGAGCCAGCACTCTGGCATAAAAGTCTGGATGATCGCATTGAGCACTGGATAGAAGTCGGCCAGCCTGATGCCGAGCGCCTGATCTGGTGTTCACGCCGTGCGGAGAAGGTGTCCCTTCTGGTGTATGGCAACGCTCGTGCCTGGTCGGCCAAGGTCCTGCCCGCAGTTGCCGGCTTGAAAAACCTGCATATCGTTGCGCTGCCACAGGAGCCGCTGGATCAGTTGGCAGACAGTCTGGCGCGTACTGTCGATTGGGGTTTGATGATTACAGACGGTGTGCTGTATGTCAGTGATGCCACTGTCCAGGTTGAATTGCCGCTCGAATGGCTGATGGCGGAGCAGTGAGTCTCTGATGCGAATCGAATCCCGTCCCGTTCCTGCAGAACTGCCCGCGCTTGGCGATCTTCCCACGCTTCTGACTCGTCTTTATGCGGCCCGTGGGGTTAATAGTCTTGCCGATCTGGATAAACGTCTAAAGGCGCTGCTGCCATACACCCTCTTCAAGGGCATGCCGGAGGCTGTTGCGGTGCTGGTTGAGGCTTTGCACGACCAGAAACCGATTCTGGTGGTGGGTGACTTTGATGCCGATGGTGCAACCGCAAGCAGCGTCGCCGTGCTCGGGTTACGGGCCCTTGGTGCAGGTGCGGTGGACTATCTGGTACCCAATCGGTTCGAGTTCGGTTATGGCCTGACCCCTGAGATAGTTGAGGTCGCGCTGACGCGCAAACCAGCAGTGTTGGTGACTGTTGATAACGGTATATCCAGTATCGAGGGCGTGGCTGCAGCAAAGGCTGCCGGATTGAAGGTCGTGGTGACCGACCACCATCTGCCCGCCGAGCAGCTGCCTGCGGCGGATGCGATAGTCAACCCGAGCCAGCCAGGCTGCACCTTTCCCAGCAAGGCCATTGCCGGTGTGGGAGTTATCTTTTATGTGATGCTGGCGCTTCGTGCGGCGCTTCGCGAACAGGGCTGGTTCAATGCAACTCGTCCTGAGCCCAATCTGGGCGAACTGCTGGATCTGGTTGCCCTTGGCACCGTTGCTGATGTGGTACCACTGGATGCGAATAACCGCATTCTGGTTCATCAGGGGCTGGCGCGCATTCGGGCCGGACGGTGCAGGCCTGGTATTAGAGCCTTGCTGGAAGTCGCTGGGCGGCCGGCTCAGCGTCTGGTCTCCACTGATCTGGGTTTTATTGTTGGGCCTCGTCTGAATGCAGCTGGACGCCTGGACGATATGAGCCTGGGGATTGAGTGTTTGCTCACTGACAGCGAGCAGCTAGCCCAGGATATCGCACGGGAACTCGACGCTCTGAATCGAGACCGTAAATCCATTGAGCGTGACATGCAGCAGCAGGCGTTGACCACTCTGGCTGCCATGGACCTGCAGGACAGCGCGCTGCCCTATGGACTCTGTCTGTTCGATCCTGATTGGCATCAGGGGGTTATTGGTATTCTGGCCTCGCGTCTGAAGGATAAATATCATCGTCCGGTCATAGCTTTTGCCGATGCCGGAAAGGGCGATCTGAAGGGATCTGCCCGGTCAGTCCCCGGATTGCATATACGCGATGCTCTGGACGCGGTTGCAGCACACCATCCAGGTCTGATCAGCAAATTTGGCGGTCATGCGATGGCGGCAGGGTTGTCCCTGTCCCAGGATAATCTCCAGGCTTTCCAGGCAGCCTTTGATGCTGAGGTCAGGCGGCAACTGACAGCAGATGACCTGACGGGCAGGTTGCTGTCCGATGGTGAGCTGGACCAAGGCGAGTTCAATCTTGATATGGCGTCACAGCTGCGTGAGGCGGGCCCCTGGGGTCAACATTTTCCCGAGCCGGGTTTTCATGGTGAATTCCTGCTGATTCAGCAGCGGCTGGTAGGCGAGCGACATCTGAAGATGGTGGTGCAGCTTCCTGGAGCCAGCGATGTACTGGATGCCATTGCCTTCAATATCGACCCCAAGGCCTGGCCCAATCCGGGAGTTCAGCGGGTGCTGCTGGCTTACACCCTGGACATCAACGAATTCCGCGGGCGTCAGAGTCTGCAGCTTATGGTCAGGCATTTGCAGGCTGTGTGAAGCCTTTGCGGGTTGTCTCCGGTGTGCCACCATCGGTGCAAACAACAATATGGGTGACCAATGCGCGCTCCTGACTCCCACTACGATTACATTATTGTCGGCGCCGGCCCTGCCGGATGCCTGCTGGCCAATCGACTATCGGCAGATCCTGCTACCCGTGTTTTGCTGGTTGAGGCTGGCGGGAAGGACAATCTTCCCTGGATTCACATTCCGGTCGGCTATCTGTTCTGTATAGGCAACCCGCGCACTGACTGGTGTTACAAGACGCAACCTGAAGAAGGTCTGGGTGGACGCAGCCTGGGCTATCCCAGGGGCAGGGTGCTGGGTGGTTGTTCATCAATCAATGGCATGATCTACATGCGCGGTCAGGCTGCAGATTACGATGGTTGGGCTGCCGCGGGTAATCCTGGCTGGAGCTGGAAGGACGTTCTGCCGTTGTTTATCAAGTCTGAAAACCATTATGCAGGTGGCAGTGAGCATCATGGCGGTACAGGCGAGTGGCGGGTCGAGACCCAGCGATTGCACTGGACCCTGCTGGATCATTTCCGCAAGGCCGCGGAGGAAAATGGTATTGCGCCTATTGATGACTTCAACACCGGTGATAACGAGGGCAGCAGTTATTTCCAGGTAAATCAGCGTCGTGGTGTCCGCTGGAATTCGGCCAGTGCTTATCTCAAACCGGTGCGCGAACGTCAAAACCTGACTGTGCTTACCAAAGCCGAGGCGAGAACGCTGATGTTTGAAGGCAAGCGTGCCTGCGGTGTCCGTATTGGCTGGCAGGGGCGTGAGCTTGAGATCCGCGCCGAACGTGAAGTCATACTCTGCGCTGGAGCCATCGGCTCGCCGACGCTTTTGCAGCGTTCCGGAATTGGTCCGCGCCCGCTGCTTGAGTCACACGGGATCGAGGTGAGACATGAGCTGCCGGGTGTGGGGGAAAATCTGCAGGATCATCTGCAGCTACGCCTGATCTTCAAGGTCGAAGGGGTGCCCACCCTGAACCGGATGGCGGCTAGCTGGTGGGGCAAGGCGGGCATGGGGTTGCGTTATGCATGGAACCGCAGCGGTCCCTTGGCCATGGCGCCTAGTCAGTTGGGCGCCTTCGCCCGCTCGGATCCAGAGCAGGCCCGAGCCAACCTGCAATACCACGTGCAGCCCTTGTCCCTTGAGCGCTTTGGCGAGCCCCTGCATCCGTTTGCGGCTTTCACTGCGTCAGTTTGCAATCTGCGGCCAAAAAGTCGAGGGAGGGTGCAGATTGCCAGTGCTGACCCCGCAACTCATCCGCTAATCCAACCCCATTATCTGACTCACCCTGATGACCTGAAAGTTGCGGCGGATGCCATACGGCTTACCCGGCGCATTGCAGCAGCACCCGCACTGGCACGTTATCAGCCGGAGGAGTATTTGCCGGGGGTCGCGCTGCAGAGCGATGAGGAGCTGGCTCAGGCAGCTGCGGCCATAGGTACCACGATCTTTCATCCGGCAGGCACCTGTGCGATGGGTCAGGGGCCGGAAGCGGTGGTGGATCACCAGTTGCGCGTCCATGGCATCCAGGGGCTGCGTGTTGCAGATACGTCGATTATGCCGACCATCACCTCCGGCAACACCTGCTCGCCTACCCTGATGATTGCGGAAAAGCTCGCCAGGATGCTGGCGTCTGAAAAACGCTAGCATTCGGTATTCGGGTACCGCTCAACGCTGCTCAGCGTAGTATTGCGGGATTGCCGCGACCACCTATGGCGGCCCACTCCTGCTCGTCCATCCAGTGTTGCGAGTTGGTTTCGGGCGCCGTGAGTGCGGCGGCCGTCAGTACGTGGGCCCAGGTACAACGGTTGGCGAACAGCATTCCCGCCTGGTCGAATGTACCGCCCTGGTTGATATAGCCTAGTACCTGACTACGGGCCGGCATTGGGAAAAGGTTGTGCAGATGGCCCCGCATGACCTCGGGACGCATATGCGTGAGCATCACACGCCGGGTCATGCTGGCGGGAAACAATGCTTCCATCTCATGGTTACTGGCACTGCAAGCCGCCTCATGGGGGTCGCGGGGGGAGGTGAATCGTCCTGGCTCCTGCAGATATACCAGTCGCCATGACTGGTCATGCTCGGTCAGACGATGAGCGGCGCGGAGCATTTCACCCAGCTGGTAAGCGCCATTGGCGATCAAGAGTACCGGCTCACCTTTGCCGTGGTGCTCATTGAGCACGATGGCGCCCTGATCTGCCAGTTGGTGGGCTTGCTGCGGGCTCATCCAGACCGGACACTCGCCCTTGGCTATGACCATGCAGCTGAGTTGCCCGCGTGCTTGCCAGACGCCAGGCAGCAGTGCCAGCGTGCTGTTGTAGTCCGCGGGAAATAGAACGCGGATCACGTCATGCATCTCGGCAAGGAGGCTTTCACAAAAGGTGGTGTCCTGGTGCGATTGCTCGTTCTTGCCGTTCTCCCAGGTGTGTGAGGTGGCAATCAGCGGAAATCCCAGCCATTGGGCGGGCCGGCCGACCTCTTTCTGATGGCGGGCGAAGATCAGCTCCTGGCGCACGGCTCCGAGCATTTTCACGCAGAAGGCTTCGTAACTGGCGACCAGATTCAATCCTCCTTTGTTGGCCAGACAGGCGGATACCACAGCCTCTTCATTCAACGCGGTAATGACTCTGCCATCAATTGCTTCCAGTTCGCTTTCCGGCTCCAGCACGCGGTGTTTGAGCGCTTTGAGAACGCCACTCAGGCGGTTGCTGGCCAGCTCGTCGGGGTTGCCTACGCGGGCGCGCAGCTCTGGATTGGCTTCGACCAGTGAAGTGAAAAAGCGATCGACCGCGCGCATCGGTGAAACGTCATCCTGGCTCCATTCCAGGGGCGGAATGATCGGCTCGGCCGGGTTGCGCTTCGCCAGGGCGTGATCTCGCTCGCGCGGACGATTATCAGCAGCATGCTGATTGAGTTGCTCGCTTGCCTGCTGCAAATCCTGGGGGCTGACCCAGAGCAATCCGGCATGCTGATTGAACAGGTCCCGCGAGGCTTGATCATGGCGTGGATTGCCCGGTAGCGGCAGGTTATGTGCAGCGTTCTTGCCAGCGCCATAAAAGCCGAACCCCTTGATCGTCTCGGCTATGGCGTAGGGAATAGGCAGCGGGTACTGCAGCAGACCGCCCCGATACTCCTCCACACGCCGCTCCATGCGCTGCTCCATCTCGTAGAGGGCGCAGACAAAGGCCGCGGGGTCGCGACCATCGATGCGCATCGGATCGAAACCGCAGGCGCGAAGATGCTTGGCAAAGGCATCCAGGCCTTTTTCGGTACCCAGCTCGGTGCGCTGCTCGATGCGTCGACCATTGGCAATCATTACCGGTAGGGCCAGGCCGCAGTCCTCCGCTCGCCACCAGCGTGGGATCCAGTCGCTGCCGCGTTGCTCTTCTGCCGCGCCGTCAGATAAAAAGGCCACCAGCGACTCGCCCGGAAGTGGCATATGCGCGTATTGCAGTTCAGCGAAGCCCAGATAGCCGCCCTCAATTGCTCCGCCTGCGGTAAAGGCGTTTACGTGACTGCCCAGTGGCGCAGCAGGACGCCCACTGGGCATTTGTGCATAGCCGTAAAAATCGCGCAGGAGCTGGTTCAGTCCGGCGTCGCCGGCATAGCGCGCGGATTGCTCAGGATGCAGGTTGCCGACCAGTACGTTGATAGCGTCAATCGCCGCCACGCAATGTCCCTGGCCCATGATCCAGCTGCGCGTACGTCCAGTCAGACTATCCAGTGCCAGGTAGGCTGCGTAGGCGGGCACCATGTTCAGAGCGCCACCGGTATGACCCTCTGGCCTGGACTTGAAATCCTCTGGTGCCAGCGGTGCACCATCGGTTTGGCAACGTTTGGCATAGGTCATGTGAACCACCAGCCACATGCCGGCACTGGTCAGGTGGTCGAGGGCGATAAGCTGGTTGTATACACTCTCGGGGTCAGGATGTTGGTTTTTTTGCTGTAACAGGTGAGCCAGGCGATACACCGCGGCCTGGGTTTGCGCCGTATGCATGATGACGCCATGACCGGCACGCCAGCGTGCGAAGGCAGGATACTGTTGAGCATGATCGTCGAGGGTTTGCTGGTCGGGTAATAGCTGGCTCACGGTATGAACTCCGGTGCAGATGGATGACCTGTTGTGTACAGTCTAGGCAGTCGTCCGCGTTAGCCAACTGATCTGAGTCAACCCTTCAGGCATCCCTTTGGTTTCACCGGATTACCGACAGCTGGCGCAAGGCCCGGGCCCTGCTATAGTCGTGTTTCAAACAATAATGGGGTTACGTCATGCAACGTTGGATATTCGTTTTTATTGCTGGATTCCTGGCGGTTCTGTGCTTTCATCAGGCTGCATTGGGACTTCTACACTCTGCCGGTGTTGTGCCGTTCGCACCTTATTCGCTACAGCCCACGGTTCCGCTGGGTATTCCCTCGGTCATCTCTGCCAGTTTCTGGGGCGGACTCTGGGCGCTGGTCATGATTGCGGTGCTGGACAAGATCGGTCATGGCTTGATCTGGCTGAAAGCGGCACTTTTCGGCGGCATAGCGTTGACTCTGGTCGCCCTGATCGTCGTCTTTCCGCTAAAGGGATATGGCTTTGACATGGCTCAGTTGCCCGGACGTTTCATTATCGGTTTCATCCTCAATGCGTTCTGGGGTATCGGGACCATCGTATTCGTTCGCGTATTGCCCCGCTGAAAGATGGCAGGGTCGGTGGCTCCCCCGCGGCGCCACCGCAGGCTGCTCTGCAAACCCTTGACTACTGCACGTGGAGCCCGAAATCCGCTATAGTGGCGGCTTTTGCCTGACGGGATTTGTCACCATGGAAATCAATCCAATTCTTAATACCATCAAAGATCTGCGTAGTCGCTCCGAGACTATCAGGGGGTATCTTTGACTACGATCAAAAGCATGACCGTCTAACCGAAGTCGAACGTGAGATGGAAGACCCCAGCGTCTGGAACGACCCCGAGCGGGCCCAGAGTCTGGGACGCGAGCGCGCTCAGCTGGCGCAGATCGTAGAAACGCTGGACGAAATGCACGGCGGCCTGGCCGATGCGTCCGAGCTGTTGGAAATGGCAGCGGAGGAAGAGGATGAAGGTGCGGTTGCCGACGTAGTCACCGAGCTGGAGCGCCTGCAGAAGAGTCTGGAAAAGCTCGAGTTTCGTCGTATGTTCAGTGGCGAGATGGATCCGACCAACTGCTATCTGGATATCCAGGCCGGCTCCGGCGGCACCGAGGCCCAGGATTGGGCCAACATGCTGCTGCGCATGTACCTGCGCTGGGCTGATCAACGCGGATTCGAAACCGAGATTGTCGAAGTCTCCGGTGGCGAAGTTGCCGGTATCAAGAGCGCCACTGTCTACATCAAAGGTGAATACGCCTTTGGCTGGTTGCGAACCGAAATTGGCGTCCATCGCCTGGTGCGCAAAAGTCCCTATGATTCAGGTAATCGCCGGCATACTTCCTTCTCCGCAGTGTTCGTTTCCCCTGAGATTGATGACGATATTGAAATCGATATCAATCCGGCCGATCTGCGAGTGGATACCTATCGGTCCCAGGGTGCTGGTGGTCAGCACGTCAACACCACCGACTCTGCAGTGCGTATTACGCACGTACCGACCAATACCGTGGTCAGCTGCCAGAGCCAGCGCTCCCAGCATGGTAACCGTGATACGGCGATGAAAATGCTGCGCGCGAAGCTCTACGAGCAGGAAATGATGAAACGCAACGCTGCGGCGCAAGCGCTGGAAGACAGCAAGTCCGATATTGGTTGGGGGCATCAGATCCGTTCTTATGTTCTCGATCAGTCGCGCATCAAGGACTTGCGCACAAATATCGAAAACAGCAACTGCAATGCGGTACTTGATGGGGATCTCGACGAGTTCATCGAGGCCAGCCTGAAGCAGGGGCTTTAACGCTCTGCATCGGGCCCGATGCCCAATACCGCCTGACTTACGCAATACAACTGTTACGCCCAGGAATACGCAAACATGACCGACCAGCCGCAAGACCCGCAAGCCCATCACGAGGAAGAAAACAGCCTGATCGCGATGCGCAAGGAGAAGCTCGCGCACGAGCGATCCAAGGGCCGAGTTTTCCCCAACGACTTTCGCCGTGACAGTTACTGTGCCGATCTGCAGAAAACCTATGCAGACAAGACCAAGCCAGAACTCGAGGAGGCTGCGATCCCGGTCAAGGTAGCCGGGCGCGTCATGCTTAATCGTGGCGCATTCCTGGTACTGCAGGACGTCAGCGGCCGTATTCAGTTGTATGTCGATCGCAAGGGCCTGCCAGCCGAAACCCTGGATGCAATCAAGCACTGGGATCTGGGCGACATCGTCTGCGCTGAAGGCATCTTGCAGCGCTCGGGCAAGGGCGATCTTTATGTGCAGATGCAAAAGGCGACCTTGCTGACAAAGTCACTGCGGCCGCTACCGGACAAGCACCATGGGTTGACCGACACAGAACAGCGTTATCGCCAGCGTTATGTTGATCTGATCGTCAATGAAGAGACGCGCAAGACGTTCCTTATTCGCTCGCGCGTGGTCGCACACATACGCAAGTTTCTGGCTGACCGTAACTTCCTCGAAGTCGAAACGCCGATGCTGCAGACCATCCCCGGCGGCGCGGCGGCCAAGCCCTTCGAGACTCACCACAACGCGCTGGACCTGCCGATGTTCCTGCGGATTGCCCCGGAGCTGTATCTGAAGCGACTGGTAGTGGGTGGTTTCGAGAAGGTGTTCGAGATCAACCGCAACTTCCGCAACGAAGGTGTTTCGACCCGGCACAACCCGGAATTCACCATGCTCGAGTTTTACCAGGCCTATGCGGACTATGAAGACAACATGGACCTGACCGAAGAGCTCTTCAGTGAACTGGCCATGGAAGTGCTGGGCACCACGGATGTGACCTACCAGGGCAAGGTCTTTCACTTCGGTGAGCCCTTTGCACGCCTGTCAGTTTTCGACTCGATTCTGAAATTCAATCCCGATATCAATGCCGACGACCTGCGTGACCTGGAAAAGGCGCGTGCGATTGCGAAGAAGGCAGGTGCGGATGTGAAAGGTTTCGAGGGCCTGGGCAAATTGCAGACCATGATTTTCGAAGAACTGGTCGAGCACCGCCTGGAGCAGCCAACCTTCATTACCCGCTATCCGTTCGAAGTGTCGCCTTTGGCGCGGCGCAGCGATGACGATCCGAGCGTGACTGATCGTTTCGAGCTATTCATCGGTGGACGCGAGATTGCCAATGCCTATTCGGAGCTTAACGATGCCGAGGACCAGGCCGAGCGTTTCCTGGCCCAGGTGGCAGACATGGATGCTGGCGATGACGAGGCCATGCACTACGACGCTGATTTTGTGCGTGCGCTGGAATACGGCATGCCGCCGACGGCGGGTGAGGGCATTGGTATTGATCGTCTGGTTATGCTGCTCACAGATGCGCCGTCCATTCGTGATGTGATCCTGTTTCCGCATATGCGGCCTGAGGTTTGAAGTTCTGGCATTTTTTGCTCGGTATGTGCAGGGAAACCTGATCATGCGGTGAATGAGCGTGGCGTGTCTGGATGCGGCCTTTGGCGGACACGCTACGAGCACACCCATGTGGGCTCGTCGCTGGCCGTCCCTGACCAGCGACGGTCCGCCAAAGGCCGCACCCAGACACTCGTGTAGGATTGGAAGTTTGATCAGGTTTCCGTCGTGCTTGAAGTCAGGTGCAAAATAAGACTGGCTTTGGATTTTGTTTTAGGTGCTCTGGGTAACGCGCGCCTTTCAGTCGCGATGCCAACAAACCCTCATGCTGGACCGTCGATGGCCAGGGACGGCCATCGACGAGCCTACAGGGATGTACTTGCGGCGTGTCCAGCATGAGGGTTTGTTGGCGTCGCGTGACACCGCGTCCAAAATCACCATGGGGTTCATGCTGATGATGCACGGATTAAACGACACCACTAAAGCAGGAACACCATGACGGTAAAACAGAGCGAGCAGTACCAGTTGGTGATCCGCAGCCTGTCCGACCGTATTGTCGAAGCGCAGGCGCCGATCCGGATTCTCGATGCAATCAAGTGGGATGACAGCCTGCGTGAAGAATTTTTCCGCAAGCGCTGCAAAAGCATTCCCGATGTGGGTCCTGATTACTACACCAAGCGTCCGCTAGGCTTCGATCCGGCGGAGCGCCGTCAGGTGCTCCAGGACATCGAGCGGGATATTACCCGTCAGCTCGGCACTTTCAATCCGGTCGGCCAGATCATGCGGCGCATGTGCAAGGAATACCGGATGGTCATCCGCATGCTCGAAGCACGAGGCACGCCTGACATGGGGCTGATCTCCCAGGAGCTTTACGGCTCGGCCTCTGATGCCTTTCATGCCGGAGACCCGACCCTCACTGACCTGGGCATCATGCTAAGTGAGTCCCTGGCCAATATCGGCAAGGCCGAGCTACTCAGCGAGCCCAAGACCATCGCCGCGCCTGAAGCCGTGGAAATCCTGCAGGCCCGGATGAATGTGGCTTTTCCGGATGATCAGGCAGTGCGGGTATTTGAATCTGACGGTATTGTCGCCGATGCTGCTGCTGGCGCGGACTACATCAAGATCCGTAGTGACGCCAAGTTCAATCAGCGGGATCTGAAGATTCTCGCCGTGCACGAAGGCATGGTGCATGTAGCCACAAGCCTGAATGGTCAGCACCAGCCGATCTGCACCTTTCTGGCCAAGGGACCACCGTCCTCAACGGTAACCCAGGAGGGATTGGCGATTCTGATGGAGGTGATCACGTTTGCTTCCTATCCAGCACGCCTGCGCAAACTGACTGACCGTACCCGGGCGATCCAGTTGGCGGAAAGTGGTGGCGATTTCATGGACGTATTCCAGTTCTATCGTGAACATGAATACAGCCGTGAGGACAGTTATACCAATGCCAGCCGGGTGTTTCGCGGATCAAGCAGCAATGGTTTGCCGTTTACCAAGGACCTGGCCTACCTGAAGGGCTTTATCCTGACTTACAACTATATCCAGCTAGCGGTACGCAAGGGCAAGCTGCAGCAAATACCGTTGCTGTTTTGCGGCAAGACCACTCTGGAGGACATGCGCACTCTTGGGCAATTGGTAGACGAGGGGCTGGTAGTGCCGCCGCGTTACCTGCCTGAGCCCTTTGCCGATCTGAACGCGTTGAGCGCATGGATGTGTTTTTCAGGCTTTCTGAATAACCTCAGTCTCGACAGGATCGAGGCCGATTACGCCAATATTCTTTAACAAAGGTTCGATGAATCTGTATGACTGATAGCAAGGAAATGAGCAAGTTACCGATGATCCTGACTGCCTTCGTGACGGTCTTTGCCACGGTGATGGTGTTGTACTTTTACGGCTATCTGAACTTCTCCCGTGAGGAGCAGGGCATGGTTGTGGCCGAGTTCAGTCTGATCAAGGTGGGGTCTGCAGAGGCGGGCCAGATGCGCAGTCGCGCTGCAGACCAGGTTGCCGAGTGTGTTGACGGCGTCCTGATTCTCCACGATAGCCGGCATAACGGTTTGTCTGGATTGCTGGTTGATGACCGTCAGCGTGTGGTGCGCTGTAACGACCAGTCGGTACCAGCAGCGGAGTAGCTAATGGCGCAGGGGGAAATCAGGCTGGAGGCGGGCTGGAAAGCTGCTCTTGAGGATGAGTTCGACAAGGAATACATGCGCACGTTGCGTGAATTCTTGCGTACGCAGAAGGTGAGCGGCAAGGTCATTTATCCTCCGGGGGCGCAAATCTTCAATGCTCTGGATAGCACCCCACTGGACCGGGTCAAGGTGGTCATTATCGGCCAGGATCCTTACCACGGTCCGGGGCAGGCCCACGGGCTGGCTTTTTCAGTTCCACCGGGGGTAAAACCGCCGCCCTCCTTGCAGAACATCTTCAAGGAGCTGGAGAGAGATCTCGACATCCCCAGGCCGCATCATGGATGCCTCACCCATTGGGCCGAGCAGGGCGTACTGCTCCTGAATGCGGTTCTGACGGTGGAGGCAAGCGACGCAGGCTCCCATGCCAAGCGGGGCTGGGAAACATTCACCACCCGCATTATCGAGGTCGCTGCGCAGCAGCATGAGCATCTGGTCTTCATGCTGTGGGGCAGTTATGCGCGGAAGAAGGCCGAGCAGCTTGATCTGTCGAGTCATTGCGTTCTTACCTCGGCACACCCGTCCCCTCTCTCGGCGCACCGGGGGTTTATCGGTAACGGCCATTTTTCAGACGCAAACAACTATCTTCAACTACACGGGTGCAAGCCGATTGACTGGGCCCTCCCTGGTAGCGCAGTCTGAAATTTACATATTCACTGCTTCAGGAGGCCCTATGGATCACGCACTGCAACCCTACACAGCTTTGGTACCGCGCACCGATAAGCTGGTTGTGCAGAAAGTCGGCCATACTGCACTGGTTACCATCGACAATCCGCCAGCCAATACGTGGGATAGCGACACATTGCACGGACTGATCGAGCTGGTGGGACACCTTGGCGCTGACCCCGAGATTTTTGCCCTGGTCATAACCGGGCGAGGTGATCGCTTCTTTTCAGCGGGTGCTGACCTGAAATTATTTGCAGATGGTGACAAGGCCAGGGCACGGCAGATGGCTAGTCTTTTCGGCAAGGCTTTCGAGACGTTGCGGGATTTTTCCGGGGTAACCATTGCTGCGCTTAATGGCTATGCAATGGGTGGAGGGCTGGAATGTGCTCTTGCTTGCGATATCCGGATTGCCGAGCGGCAGGTGCAACTGGCGTTGCCGGAGGCCGGGGTGGGATTGTTGCCCTGCGCTGGAGGCACACAGGCACTGGCCTGGCTGGTTGGCGAGGGTTGGGCCAAGCGGATGATTCTCTGTGGAGAGCGGATCGATGGGGTCAAAGCCGAGCGTATCGGGCTGGTAGAGGAGGTAGTTGAGCAGGATCAGGCTCTGACGACCGCGTTACGCCTGGCTGCTCAGGTGGGAAGGCAGAGCCCTATGGCGGTCAAGGCCTGTAAGGACCTTATTCAAGGTGCTCGGCGCCAACCGCTCAACAGCTTGCTGTCTGAAGAGCGTGAGCGTTTCGTTGATCTGTTCGATCATGAGGACACTCTGGAGGGAGTTAACGCCTTCTTCGAGAAACGTCCGCCACAATGGCGTAACCGCTAACAAGGCAGCCGTTTTACATCCACGGCTGCCGCGGACTATCAGCCCAACATCTGCATGGCAGCTTCCATCTCGGCTGACAGATCCTCGTCGCCGTCCTCCCCCTGGGCCAGCCCGAGTTTGTTGAAGGACGCGATCGTGCTCCAGTCCATCTGTGCGAGGGGATGCTCGCTGCCAAGACTCTGGAGCATTGCCACCTGGACAATATCTGAGTAGTCGACGTTAGGGGTATTGCGATTGAAGTCCAGATGCTCGGTCGGTACGTGACGTAGGGGTACCGGAAAGTCCCACGCTGCCAGGATACGGTCACCGAGAATCGGGTGAATACTTTCAATGACCAGATTAAGGCTGATCGAGTCGGTCAGTAACTGACTGTTTTCCTCTGCGTAGCTCAGAATGGGCAGCACACCAATCTGATGCACCAGGCCTGCAAGAGTGGCCTGGTCCGGTTTGAGGCGGGTGTAGTGCCGGCAGAGCACATGACTGATGCCAGCCACTTCGGTACTGCGAGCCCATACTTCGCGCATCTTGCGATCAATTACATCGGACGTCGCCTGGAACATCTGTGACATTGCCAGGCCTGTTGCGAGGTTGGCGGTGTAATTGATACCCATACGGTTCACAGCCATGCCCAGATCAGTGATCTCCTGACGCGTGCGCAGTAGCGGGCTGTTCACCACTTTGATCAGGCGTGCGCTCAATGCCGCATCATTGCTGATTTCGCGTACCAGATCCGGGATGCTGACGTCAGGGTTTTCTGCAGCTTCGCGTATACGCAATGCGACTTCTGGAAGCGTAGGCAGCACGAGCTGATCCTTGTCGATTGCCTGGATCAATTCTTCCTGTACGCGCTGGGCCAGATCGGTCATGGGTATTCCTTGTCAATTAGCCTGGCCGGCTTCGTCGGCCAATTCGGACTGGTAGGGTAGGGCAGCAAGGGTCAGTGCTGGCCCTTGGCCATCAAGTGCGTTTAATGGTACCAATTGTGCCGCATCTTTTTGTAGTACCGCCAGCATTTCCATTCCTTGCGGCCCCATCGCTGTCATTACGACTTCACCCAGGGCTTGTCCGGTGTTCCGATTAATGACCGCTGCACCTGGCGGCAGATACCGTGTGTCGTCACTGACCAGCCGGAACATGCGTTTTTTCAGTTTTCCCAGATACTTCATGCGGGCGACAATTTCCTGGCCCGTATAGCAACCTTTCTTGAAGCTCACCGCATCGAATATCTGCAAGTTGAGCATCTGGGGAATAAAGGCCTCACGTGTCTCGGCAAACACCTGACCAATGCCCGCACGAATCTGCGAGAGCTGCCAGTCGTTCAATGGGACCGCTGTGGCATCTGCTAACAGGCGCTTGATGGTTGGGATGGCCGTTTCGGCGGGAAGCCAGAGCTCAAAGGTATTGTTTCCGGGTAGACGCACTATCTTTGCGGTCTCTAGCTGCTGCGCTGCATCTGGTGATTCAGGAACGGGCAGGCCAAGATCAGCGAGCAGCGAAGCAGCTTTTTCGCCGTAGAGCCCAAGTCTCACCCAGCTATCGCTGACATCGGTTATCTGTGCCTTGAAGAATGCGGCGTACTTGGCAAGGTCTGTAATCTGCGGCGCAATCAACGCTTCGGCCATTGCCAGAAAGTAGGTGAATTCGTCATGGCGCAGTAGTCTGAAGCTGGATTGCATGCGGCCTTTTGGGTTACACCGGGCGCCGAGGGTACTGCCTGGCTGGGGCAGCCGGATGACGTCACAGGTCAGTTGTCCCTGCAGAAACTTTGCCGAGTCAGGGCCGCTGACCTCCATGATGCGTTCATGGCCAAGCAAGGCCAGGGCTGCTTGGGGAGTGTTTTTTGGGGATTCGACTGAAAAGTGTTCAGCGAGTTGGGTATGTAATGGAGTACTTTGGGTCATAAGCTCAGATTGCCTAGTGAATTCAGCTGTTACATCATAGGTTGGCACTGGCAGCTTGTCAGTGTCGCCTTGCGCTTATAATGTTACCTATGCATTGTGTCGCGGTTTTACCTTATTGCGGAGAGAGAGATGTCGGCTGAAATAGAGAAAAAACGGCTGTACTGGCATAGCCGAAGGGGCATGCTCGAGCTGGATGTACTGCTGGGGCCTTTTCTCGAGGAAGCCTACAGTGATCTGGATGCAGAGGACAAACTGCGTTATCGCAAACTGCTCGAGAGTGAAGACCAGGATATGTTTGGCTGGTTCATGCAGCGCAGCGAACCGGACGATCCGGATCTAAAACGTATGGTAAGGATGATACTCGATCGTGTTCAGCCAGCCTGATTACCTAATGCTACACAGACAGCCTTCTCGATTCCTTGGGGGGCTGGTGGTTGTGTTCAGTATCCTCGCTTGCGCAGCTCTTTTACGTAGCGGCCTTTCCCCGCTGCTGGCTACGGCCAGCATGCTTGCCATAGTGGGTTACGCTATCTGGATATGGCCGCGGCAGGTGAGTCTGCAGCACGCCCAGTCGGTCACCGGATTGCGCTTCGACAGTCAGGGGTGGCACGTCATGCGCCGCGATGGTTCAGAAAGTTCCGCACGTTTGCTTGCCGATACGTTCGTAAGCGCTTTCCTGACAGTTGTGCGTCTGCGCGAGCCGGGGCGTTGGCTTGCAGTTTCTGTGATCCTGCCAGCTGATGCAGCTGCCGAGGATGCATTGCGGCGTCTCAGGTTGCGGCTGCGCTTCAGTCGTCAGCGGTGGGCGGCTGCAGAATAGTATCGGTCGCTTCAGGCAGTAATCCGGGGTAGTCGAGGGTGTAATGCAGCCCCCGGCTTTCACGGCGTTGCATGGCAGAGGTGATGATCAGGTCGGCAACCAAGGCAAGATTGCGAAGTTCCAGCAGATCCCGGGTTACTCTGTAGTTACTGTAAAACTCGTGTATTTCCGCAAGCAGCATGTCAACGCGATGCTTTGCCCTTTGCAGACGTTTTGTAGTGCGAACGATCCCCACATAATCCCACATGAATCGGCGTAACTCTTCCCAGTTGTGGGAGATAATCACGTCTTCATCCGAGTCGGTAACCTTGCTTTCGTCCCAGTGCGGGAGGTCATCGGGCATTTCGGTATGCGCAAGCTCGTTGAGTATGTCCTGAGCTGCTGCCCTGCCGAAAACGACGCACTCAAGCAGTGAGTTGCTGGCCATCCGATTGGCG
This sequence comes from uncultured Halopseudomonas sp., assembly GCF_963977355.1. Classification (NCBI taxonomy): domain Bacteria; kingdom Pseudomonadati; phylum Pseudomonadota; class Gammaproteobacteria; order Pseudomonadales; family Pseudomonadaceae; genus Halopseudomonas; species uncultured Halopseudomonas sp. The sequence goes on from NZ_CAXBOV010000005.1 coordinate 16,697, forward strand.
CCGTGCAAGCCTGTATAACTGGTCTCCCCTATGGCATAGAGGTTGTTCGCGTCGGTACGGCCACAGGCGTCCACTACGACTCCGCCACAGGTATAATGCGCTGCCGGCACGACAGGTATCGGTTCGCGGGTTATGTCGATGCCGAACGCCAGGCAGCGTTCATGGACAGTCGGGAAGTGACTGCGAATGAAATCAGCAGGTTTATGACTTATATCCAGAAAGACACAGTCCAGACCCAGACGTTTCATTTCATGATCGATGGCCCGGGCAACGATATCGCGAGGCGCCAGTTCGGCACGCTTATCAAAACGTGGCATGAAGCGCGAACCGTCAGGCAACTTGAGCAGCGCCCCTTCGCCACGCAGCGCTTCAGTAACCAGAAAGCTTTTCGCCTTGGGGTGGTAAAGACATGTGGGATGAAATTGGTTGAATTCCATGTTGGCCACCCGACAGCCCGCCCGCCAGGCCATAGCAATACCGTCCCCGGAAGCACTGTCCGGATTACTGGTATATAGATACACCTTGCTTGCGCCGCCTGTTGCCAGAACGGTGAAGCGTGCGCCATAAGTTTCAACGTGGCCGTTGTTGCGGTTCAGAATGTAAGCGCCGAGACATTGCTTGCCTGGCAATCCCAGTTTGCTGGTGGTGATCAGGTCGACTGCAACCCTGTTCTCCAATAATTCGATGTTGCCGTGTTCTTGCGCCTTGAGTAGCAGCGTATTGAAAATGGCTGCGCCCGTTGCGTCTGCAGCATGAATAATTCTTCTATGGCTATGGCCGCCCTCTCGAGTCAGGTGAAAGTCGTCACTTTCGCTTCCGTCAGCCCGTCGCTCACGGGTAAAAGGCACGCCCTGATCTATCAGCCAGCCGATTGCCTCGCGACTGCTGCCGACAATCTGTCGAACGGCGTCTTCGCGACACAAGCCCCCACCTGCATCCAGCGTATCCTGAACATGAGCATCAACGGTGTCGGTGTCGTCAAGGACCGCAGCTACGCCACCCTGGGCCCAGAAGGTCGAACCCTCGGACAGTTGTCCCTTGCTGATCACACCTACACGCAAACTATCTGCCAGATGCAGTGCCAGCGTCAGGCCTGCGGCACCGCTACCAATTACCAGTACGTCGTAATTATTTGCTTGTTCCATGGTGTCTCAATCAGCGTCTGATGAACCAGATCGTTACCCAGTCAGAATACATTGGCAGCTAGTATATAGAAGGCGCGTGCGCCACAATACAGGCTTGCTTAGATGGCTTTACGGCATCATGTTGCCGAACGGTGATAATTATTTTCTGGGCGTGGCGGAACTTTTGGTGTTTGCCGGTGTTAATACAGCTGAGCATGATGAGGGGAGAACTTTTGCTTACATTGCTGGTCTATCACAGTGAGGCAGGGCTACAAGGCCTGTGCCATGGGGAGCTACCGCATGGCTGAGCAAACTGACCAAGAGTTGGTAGTTCGGGTTCAAGGCGGCGACAAGCGAGCGTTTGATCTGCTGGTACTAAAATACCAGCACAAGATCCTGGCACTGGTTATGCGCTTTGTGCATGACAGCCACGAGGCTCAGGATGTCTCGCAGGAAGCATTCGTCAAGGCTTACCGTGCCTTGGCCAATTTTCGCGGAGACAGCGCGTTTTATACATGGCTGTACCGCATAGCGATCAACACGGCGAAGAATTATCTGGTCGCACGTGGACGCAGGCCGCCCGATTCGGATATTGCGGCTGATGAGGCTGAGTATTACGAAGGAGATAGCGCTCTCAAGGATATTCATTCGCCGGAACGCGATTTGCTGCGTGATGAGGTTGAGCAGATGGTCAACAGGACCCTGCAGCAGCTACCTGACGATTTGCGTACAGCCTTGACGCTGCGTGAGTTCGAAGGCTTGAGTTACGAAGATATTGCTGCGGTAATGAGTTGCCCGGTCGGTACGGTACGGTCACGTATTTTTCGGGCCCGCGAGGCGATTGACAAAGCTCTCAAGCCCCTGCTCGAAGACTGAGCCGGGCAGGGAGTTAAATGCAGCTAGCCCAAATGGGCCAACAGCAGAGGTATAGCAATGAGCAGTGAATCCTTGAAGGAGTCTCTCTCCGCGCTGATGGACAACGAAGCGGATGAGCTTGAAGTGCGCCGTGTTCTGAAGGCCTGCGGGGATGAATCATCCTTGCGCAGCGACTGGGCACGCTATCAGGCAGCGCGTGCGGTGATGCACAAGGAACCCTGGCAGAACAAGATTGATCTGACCGCGGGTATCGCTGCGGCGATTGCCAATGATCCGGTCCCGACCCCTGCGACTGCGCCCGCGAAAGCATCGCGTGTATGGCAGAGTGTCGGGCGGCTCGCAGTGGCTGCATCCGTGACTGTTGCGGTACTGGTTGGATTTAACATGTTCCAGAAGGATGGTGGAGCTGCCAGTCCGGCGATGGTAGCTGATCAGGCGCCTCCAGTTGCGTTGCCCAGTGCACCAGCTGCGCAGGCAGGCGCTGTGCTTGCGGGGTACTCGCAGTCAACTACCGAAGAGTTGGACGCACCTCAGGCACCCTCTGCCTGGCAAGAGGAGAAAATCAGCACCTACCTGCGTGAGCACGCCGGTCAGGGAGATGCTGAGGTTACTCCGCAGTTGCTGCCTAACGCCCGAGCAGCCAGTCTGGAAGGTCAGTAAATGCAGCCGGTGAAGGCTGCCGGCTATGTAATACGCAACCTGATTTTGGCTGGAATTGCCTCTGCCAGCCTTCTGACTGCAGTTTCTTCCCTGGCCGGTGAGCCTGGTGCACTGCTGAGTAGTATGAAAGGCGCTGCGGAAGAAAAAAGCTATCACGGTGATTTCGTATACGAGCGTGCCGGAAGCTTCAGCACACACCGGGTCTGGCGACAGGCAAGCGGCGATGATGTAGTAGAGCGTTTGTTACGCACGGACGGCGCCCCGCAGGAGTGGGTGCGCCGAAACCACAAGCTGGTGTGTACAAGTACCGTGGCTGGCGCTACAGCTTTGCTTGACAATACCTTGCTGTCGGACAATCCGGCCGCAATCGAGCAGTGGTATGAACTTGAGATTCTCGGCGCGAGCCGTGTTGCCAACCGATCTGCCACGGTGCTGTCTGTTCGGCCCAGGGACCACTTTCGGTACGCATATGAGTTCTATCTCGATGTAGACAGTGGACTGCTGTTGCAGTCGTTGATGATCAACGAGAAGGGCGCTCTGCTCGAGCGGTTTCAGTTTACCAATTTGCAGGTTGGACCTGTTGCGCCAGCCAGTCTGGAAGCGGCCAGTAGCTGTATGCCTGCCCGCGAAGCATCGTTTTCTGCATTGCCCGCGGATCACCGCTGGCTACCTGCTTGGCTTCCTCCCGGTTTTACCTCCATTGCCAGTAACAAACGCCAGGCGAACGGCAATGATGTGACAAGATCTACCCAGGTGTTCTCCGACGGGCTCGCGCGGTTTACTATATTCGTTGAACCTTTGACTGAAAACCGTGTGGCGGAGGATCTACTTGCTCAGCTTGGACCGACAGTGGCTATTAGTCGCGGACTGAATACGTCGGAGGGGAATTTCATGGCCACCGTAGTTGGCGAGATACCTCCAGTGACGGCCAGACGCGTTGCGGCGTCGATATCATTGAATTTTGATTCCGAAGCCCACATTGAAGCCCTGCCTTGACAGATTGTTCCCCTATTGAGAGTGTCCATGGACGCAATTGTAATGATCTCAGGTGACAAAGCGTGATTGAAGAGCATGGCAAAGTTCTGAGTCTGGAGCCCGGTGCTGTCTGGGTCGAAACGATTCGGCGTAGTACCTGCAATAGTTGTCAGGCGCGCGCGGGATGTGGACAGGCTCTATTGGAGCGTCTGGGTTCGGGTGCGCGCCGCGGTTTTATCCGGGTTCTATGCGACAAGCCTCTCGCTGTTGGCGATGAGGTTGTCATAGGTATTCCAGAGGACGCCGTATTGAAAGCGTCAACGCTAATGTATGTTCTGCCCCTTCTGGCGATGATCACCTTTGCTGCCCTGACGGATCTGGCTGGTATGTCCGAGCCGTGGACCATTCTGGCGGCCGCGTGCGGGCTTGCCTGCGGATTTGTCACAACAGGTTGGTGGACGCAGCGCGAAAGCGGCAATCCGGCCTATCATGCTCGCGTATTACGACATCTGCCTAATGGATCAGCGTCATCAATGTTGGTTCGAGATTTATCCTAGAAAGAGGCTCAATCATATGTACTCGATGAAGCGCTTGATGGCTGCGACAGCCGCCACGGCACTGCTTGGATGGCAATCGCTGGGGCTTGCACAGGGGCTCCCTGACTTCACCGATCTGGTGGAGGAGGTATCTCCCGCTGTAGTGAATATCAGTACCAGTCGGGCGGCTACTCGCTCGCCTGTGGCTGGAGCGCCTGGCATGCCTGATCTTGAGGGGTTGCCGCCGATCTTCCGTGAATTCTTTGAGCATGGCTTGCCTCAAGCTCCCCAGCAGCCAGGGAGGCAACAGCCCTCTCCACAATCGCTGGGTTCAGGTTTCATTCTCTCCGAGGATGGTTATGTTCTCACCAACAACCACGTAATTGATGGTGCCGACGAGATATTCGTGCGCCTGTCCGATCGTCGCGAAATGGTCGCTAAGCTGGTGGGTGCTGATCCTCGCTCGGACCTCGCGCTGTTAAAGATCGAGGCTGATGAGGATCTGCCCGCGGTTCGAATTGGCAAGTCCTCTGACCTCAAACCAGGGGAATGGGTACTGGCCATCGGCTCGCCGTTTGGCTTTGATTACTCGGTGACTGCGGGAATTGTAAGTGCGAAGGGGCGAAGCCTGCCGACTGAGAACTACGTGCCCTTTATTCAGACTGACGTGGCCATCAATCCGGGTAATTCCGGCGGTCCGCTGTTGAATCTTGATGGGGAAGTAATCGGTATCAATTCGCAGATTTTTACGCGGTCCGGCGGTTTCATGGGGCTGTCCTTTGCGATCCCTGCTGACGTTGCCATGGATGTAGTGGAACAGTTGAAGAAAACTGGCACCGTCCAGCGTGGATGGTTGGGGGTTGTGGTTCAGGAAATCAACAAGGATCTGGCCGAGTCCTTTGGCCTTTCCAAGCCCGCAGGCGCACTGGTCGCCCAGATCATGCCGGGCGGTCCTGCCGATGAGGGTGGCTTGCAGGTCGGTGATGTAATCCTCCAGTTCAATGGCCAGGAGATCAACATGTCCTCCGATCTACCCCATGCCGTTGGCCGTGTGCGCCCAGGCGAAGAGGCCTCCGTCGTCGTCATGCGCGACAGGAAGCGACGCACCCTGGATATGAAAGTAGGCGCTCTGCCCGAGGATGATACCGTTGCAGCCGCTACCGCGCCTGGGCAGCAGACACCATCTACCACTACCAACCGATTGGGCGTCGTGGTTGCCGAGCTGACGGACAAGCAGCGTGAGGCCATGGATGTGGATGCAGGTATTGTTGTGCGCGAGGTCCGACAGGGCCCGGCGGCAATGGTTGGTCTGCGGGCCGGTGATGTTATCACCAGCCTGGATAACAAGCAGATCAAGTCCGTCGAGCAGTTCGAAGATATGACCGAGGCGTTACCGACAGATCGTTCGGTTTCCATGCGTGTTGTCCGCCAGGGCCGCGCCAGTTATATCACCTTCCGATTGGCTGACTAGAGCGGCTTATTGATCAGCTAACCCTGCGTGCTCCTGGTGTTCCAGGGGCTCGCTGGTTAGCCTTTACTCGATAGCGTCTGACTGCTTATTCGGGTACACTCGCGAGCTGATTTGGGGGGAGTCCCCCGTCAACTGCTTGGAGCTCCCTGGCTCCCAGTCTTGCAATCATGTCTGGATGATCCCCGTTGTGAGTGACCTTAGTTTAATTCGTAATTTCTCGATCATTGCCCATATTGATCACGGTAAATCGACCCTAGCGGACAGGTTTATTCAAATCTGTGGTGGTCTGGCCGACCGGGAAATGGCCGCGCAAGTGCTCGATTCCATGGATCTTGAGCGTGAGCGGGGCATCACCATCAAGGCTCACAGCGTCACGCTGTATTACACCTCCGAAAAAGACGGCAAGACCTATCAGTTGAATTTTATTGATACGCCCGGTCACGTCGACTTCCATTACGAAGTCAGCCGCTCGCTGGCCGCCTGCGAAGGGGCTCTGCTGGTTGTTGATGCGGCCCAGGGTGTTGAGGCCCAGTCGGTCGCCAACTGTTATACCGCCATTGAGCAGGGTCTTGAGGTCATGCCCGTGCTGAACAAGATCGACTTGCCCCAGGCTGAGCCTGAGCGGGTTATGGCCGAGATTGAAAGTGTCATCGGGATAGATGCCACAGACGCGGTCACCTGCAGCGCGAAAAGCGGGTTGGGGGTGATAGACGTACTGGAACGCTTGATTCAGGTGATTCCGCCGCCAGTAGGCGAATTGGATTCTCCGCTTCAGGCGCTGATCATCGACTCCTGGTTCGACAATTACCTGGGTGTTGTTTCGTTGGTACGGGTCAAGCACGGTCGCATTCGCAAGGGTGACAAGGTGCTAGTCAAGTCGACGGGCAAGATTCACCAAGTGGATAGTGTTGGCGTCTTCAATCCCAAGCATAGTGAAACGGCTGACCTGAAAGCGGGCGAGGTCGGCTTCATCATTGCTGGCATCAAGGACATCCATGGTGCCCCTGTGGGTGATACCCTGACCCTTTCCAGTACCCCGGATGTCGATATGCTCCCGGGTTTCAAAAAGGTCAAGCCGCAGGTTTATGCTGGGCTTTTCCCAGTGAGTTCGGAGGATTTCGAAGATTTTCGCGATGCGTTGTCCAAGCTGACGCTGAACGATGCTTCCCTGCATTTCGAGCCCGAAAGTTCCGAGGCCCTGGGTTTCGGCTTTCGTTGCGGTTTTCTCGGCATGTTGCACATGGAGATTATCCAGGAACGGCTTGAGCGCGAATACGATCTGGATCTGATCACCACTGCCCCTACGGTGGTATTCGAAGTGGTCAAGAAGGATGGCAGCGTTATCTACGTTGACAATCCTTCGCGCCTGCCCGATCCATCCATGATCGAGGAGATGCGCGAGCCGATTGTGCGAGCCAATATCCTGGTACCCCAGGACCATCTGGGTAGCGTGATTACTTTATGTTCAGAGAAGCGCGGCATACAGCACGACATGTTGTTTCTCGGCACCCAGGTACAGGTAATCTATGATCTGCCGATGAACGAAGTGGTTTTGGACTTTTTTGATCGCTTGAAATCGGTCAGTAGTGGGTATGCATCGCTGGACTATGCCTTTGAGCGATTCCAGGTTGCTCGTCTGGTGCGTCTGGACGTAATGATCAATTCAGAGAAAGTTGATGCATTGGCGCTGATCGTGCATCGGGACAACGCGGCCTACAAGGGACGCCAGCTGGTTGAAAAAATGCGTGAGCTGATACCGCGTCAGATGTTTGATGTGGCAATCCAGGCGGCAGTGGGCGGCCAGATTGTTGCTCGCTCGACGGTCAAGGCATTGCGCAAGAACGTCATTGCCAAGTGCTATGGTGGCGACGCTAGCCGGAAAAAGAAGTTGCTCGAGAAGCAGAAGGCCGGTAAGAAGCGGATGAAGCAAGTCGGAAATGTGGAAATACCCCAGGAAGCCTTCCTTGCGGTATTGAAAGTAGACAGCTAGCAATAGCTAAACGGAATCGAATATGCATATCAATTTTCCGCTGCTTCTGGTGCTCGCCGTAGCCATCACCGGGTTTTTAGCGCTGATCGATCTTGTCTGGCTCGGCCCGAAGAGACGCCGGGCACGTGCCAACTATCAAGCGAAGGTTGATGTTGCAGATCCGATGGTGATCGAGCGGATGGGCAAGGAGCCGCTGCTGGTCGAATACGGGAAGTCCTTCTTTCCGGTATTGCTTGTGGTGCTGGTGTTACGTTCCTTCCTGGTTGAGCCTTTTCAGATTCCTTCGGGGTCCATGAAGCCCACTCTTGAAGTGGGTGACTTTATTCTGGTTAACAAGTTTGCCTACGGCATCCGCCTGCCGGTAATTGACACCAAGGTCATACCCGTGGGCGATCCGGAGCGTGGCGATGTAATGGTTTTTCGTTACCCCAATGACCCTCGCATCAATTACATCAAGCGTGTGGTTGGACTGCCGGGTGATCGTGTGAGCTACGTGGACAAGGAGCTCTTCGTCAATGGCGACAGAGTGCCCACCAGTCTGGTTGAGGTGAAGCTTGATGACGAGCTTCCAGCGGGTCATCCGATGCAGCATATTGCCGAGGTTCGCGTTCTTGAGGAGCAGCTTGGTGAGGTCGAACACCTCATCAGGGTCGAGCGCCTTGCCCGTAAACAGCCTTCTCAGGAGTGGCTCGTACCGCCTGGGCACTACTTCATGATGGGCGATAACCGGGACAATTCCAATGACAGCCGCTACTGGAATGCGCCCGATATGCCCAGGGAGTTGTGGGGAATGGTCCCGGACAACTATATTGTAGGTAAGGCATTTGCCATCTGGATGCATTGGCCAGAGCCGAAATTGCGTAACCTGCCAAGTTTTTCAAGGGTTGCCCTGATACATTGATGGGCTGGAACTACAACACCAACAACGGACGTCACGAGGTTATTCATGCGCCACTCCCAGAAAGGCATGTCATTTTTTGGCTGGTTGGCCGTCATTGCACTGATCGTATTCGGTCTGGTTCTTGCGATGAAGCTGATCCCTATTTACCTTGATCATTTTGCCCTGCGCAGCATGGTGACTAAGATCAATGAAGATCCCACGATCGAGATCAATTCGATCAGGCAGTTCAACCGCTACATAGAAGATGGCATGCAGATAAACAGCATCCGCGATATCAATGCGCGTGAAGCGATCAAGATAACTGCCAGCGGTGCCAACGCCTATACCGTGCAGATCGCCTATGAGGTGCGTACGCCCGCACTGCAGAACGTGGACCTGCTGGTCCATTTTGATGAAACCCATATAGTCAGACCTATTAAGTGACAAACAAGTTAGACCGCCTTGAACGCAAGATTGGCTACAGCTTCAGCGACCCTGAGCTGCTGAACCTGGCTCTTAGCCACCGAAGCCTGGGGGGCCGCAATAACGAGCGGCTGGAATTTCTTGGCGACTCGGTACTTAACTTTGTCGCAGCTGAGGCGCTGTATCAACGTTTCCCGCAGGCCCGGGAGGGGCAGTTGTCGCGGTTGCGAGCCAGACTGGTCAAAGGTGTTACCCTCGCCGAACTGGCCAAGGGGTTCGAGCTTGGCGAATATCTGCGGCTTGGGTCCGGGGAGTTGAAAAGCGGCGGCTTCCGCCGCGAATCAATTCTCGCTGACGCGACCGAAGCGATTATCGGAGCCATATACCTCGAAAGTGGTCTTGAGGTCGCCCGCGAACGGATACTGCACTGGCTGCAGGATCATATCGCCAGTCTGACATTGGTCGACAATAACAAGGATCCCAAAACCCGATTGCAGGAATACCTGCAGTCCCGGCATTGTGATCTGCCTCGCTACGAAGTCACCGAAAGCGGTGGTGAGGCGCACTGCAGAACTTTCCGGGTCGAATGCCTCGTCAGTCCTCTGGAGCAAACCACCTTCGGTGTTGGCAACAGCCGTCGTTTAGCCGAGCAGGTTGCCGCCCAAAAAGCCCTTATCGCCCTGGGCGTGGAGAAAGCAGATGAGTGATAGTACTTCCCGTTGTGGCTATGTGGCCATTGTAGGCCGGCCCAATGTGGGCAAGTCGACGCTGCTCAATCACATTCTCGGACAGAAACTCGCGATCACCTCGCGCAAGCCGCAGACTACCCGGCATACGCTGTTGGGCATCAAGACCGAAGGTGAGACGCAGGCGATCTATGTTGATACGCCCGGTTTGCACAAGGAAAACGAGAAGGCGCTGAATCGCTTCATGAACAAGAGCGCTACCCAGGCTCTACGTGATGTTGATGTGGTACTTTTCGTGGTTGATCGTACCCGCTGGACCGATGAGGACCAGATGGTGCTGGAAAAGGTGCGCTACGTGACGTGCCCGGTACTGCTGGTGGTCAACAAGGTCGACCGCATGGACGATAAGCAGGAGCTACTACCCCACCTGGAATGGCTTGCTCAGCAACTGCCCGATGCGGAAGTGGTTCCTGTTTCTGCACTCCAGGGTCGCAATATCGAAGAGCTGGAGAAATTGGTTGCCGCACGTCTACCCGAGGGCGAGCATTTTTATCCAGAAGACCAACTGACTGATCGTAGTTCACGCTTTTTGGCCGCTGAACTGGTACGCGAGAAAGTCATGCGTCAGCTCGGCGCAGAAATTCCCTACCAGGTGGCTGTGGAAATCGAACAGTTCAAGCAGGAAGGCAAGGTTCTGCATATTCATGCGCTGATCCTGGTAGAGCGTGATGGTCAGAAAAAGATCATTATCGGTGACGGTGGTGACCGCATGAAAAAGATTGGTCAGGAAGCGCGTCTTGACATGCAGAAGCTCTTTGGCAGCAAGATCATGCTCAACTTGTGGGTCAAGGTACGCCGCGGCTGGTCTGACGACGAACGCGCGCTTACTTCCCTGGGTTATTACTTCGACAAGTAGCCACTTGTCGCCCTCGAGGTCGCAGTGCAATCAACCCTGACTCCGGCCTACGTCCTGCACAGTCGACCCTATCGCGACACCAGTGCGCTGGTAGACGTCCTGACGTTGCATCAGGGGCTACAGCGGGTAGTCTGGCGTGGAGCAAGGAAACCCCGCGGCGGAGTTTCCCCGCAACCCTTTGTGCCTCTTCTGGTGGGTCTGGCTGGTCGCAGTGAACTGAAAACCCTGACTCAGGCTGAGACTGCGGGCACCTATATGCCGCTTCAAGGAGATTCGCTATTCAGTGGTTTGTATCTGAATGAGTTGCTGGTGCGAGTTCTGGCTGTCGGCGACCCGCAGACGTTGGTGTTTTCTGCCTACCAATCAGCCCTGCAAGCATTGGCGGGCACTACATCGGTTGAACCAGTACTGCGACAGTTTGAATGGCAACTGTTAGACGTTATGGGCTATGGTTTCAGCCTGACAGAAGACGCGAGTGGGGCTGCCATTGAAGCGGATGCCATTTACGTCTGGCAGGCAGAAGAAGGCTTGTTGCGCCTCATTGATGCCCATCCGGGAGATGGGCGTCCAGGATTGCCCGGTATTGGCTTGCTTGCAATGGCGCGAGCTGACTGGACGACGCCACTTGCTCTCAGAACGGCAAAAAATCTTATGCGGCAGGCCCTGGCAATACATTTGGGAGGCCGGCCGCTGGTCAGCCGTCAGCTGTTTTCATTACCTAGCAGCACTCCCAGAGGAGACAGATCTTGAGCCACCCACAACGTGTACTCTTAGGCGTGAATATCGATCACGTGGCGACCTTGCGTCAGGCGCGAGGAACACGCTATCCCGACCCCGTCCAGGCTGCGATAGAGGCTGAACAGGCGGGGGCAGACGGTATCACACTGCATCTGCGCGAAGACCTCCGTCATATTCAGGAGCGAGACGTGCGCATGCTCAAGGATATTCTGCAGACCAGAATGAATCTGGAAATGGCCGTGACCAATCAGATGATACGTTTTGCCGAGGAGATTCGGCCGGCCAACATCTGTCTGGTACCTGAGCGTCGCGAGGAGCTGACTACCGAAGGTGGACTCGATGTGGCGGGCAACAGTGCCAAGATCCATGAGGCAGTAGAGCGTTTGTCGGCCATGGGTAGTGAAGTATCCTTGTTCATCGATCCGGATCCCCAGCAGATCGAGGCTTCGAAACGCGCTGGAGCACCGGCTATCGAGCTGCACACAGGGCATTATGCAGACACTCAGGGTCAGGAGCAGCAGGATGCCCTGGCCCGTTTACGTGAGAGCTGCATGTACGCGCGCAAGCTGGGTCTGGTAGTCAATGCCGGGCACGGTCTGCATTATCATAATGTCGAACCGATTGCGGCGTTGCCGGGAATCAATGAGCTCAATATCGGGCATGCGATTATTGCCCGTGCTCTGTTTACCGGGCTGTCGAGCGCAGTGGCGGATATGCGTACCTTGATTCTTGGCGCTTCGGGCAACAGATGATCCTGGGAATTGGAACCGATATGGTACTGGTTAGTCGTATCGAGGCTGTTCTCGGGCGCCAGGGAGACCGGTTTGCGCGCCGCATTCTGACCGATTCAGAGTGGCAGCGTTACGCTGATCATGGGCAGCCGGCACGTTTTCTGGCCAAGCGCTTTGCGGCCAAGGAGGCTATTCTCAAGGCCTTGGGTACAGGGCTGGGTCAAGGCATGTCCTGGCATTGCATACAGATTGATCGCAATTCGCTGGGCGCACCAGTCGTTGTACTCAGCGGTGCGGCCCTGTCCCGGCTCAATGTTGGCGGCGGCGGCACCATGCTGCTCAGCTTGAGCGATGAGCGTGAGCAGGCGCTGGCATTTGCCGTGTGGTCTGCAGGCCCTTCGCCCTATACCGACTCAGTGGCGTAGGCGGCCTGTAACCGGGTAATGGATTCAATCAATTGGCTGACTGCCACCTGGGTGGGTTGGCCCCGCTTGAGCAGCTCCTCTGCCTGCTGACAGCAAGCGCGCAACTGGGGGACCCCGCAGTAGCGACAGGCGCCATGTAGTTTGTGGATGACCTCCAGCAACTCCTCAGTTGCGTTGGCGGTGATGTACTGCTCAATCCTCAGGCGCTCGTCTGGCAGGCTTTCGATCAACATGCGAAGCATGTCCTCCTCAAGGTCTTCTTTGCCGGCGGCCAGTCGCAGACCTACCTCGCGATCCAGAACCGCGAGCCGTTCGCGATCTTCCAGCCGTCGGTTAGGTGTGCTTTCGAGGTAGTCCTCAGGAGCGGGCATATCCAAGGTGACCCCAGTCCAGCGCTGCACGCAATGGGCAAGCTGTTCGGGGCTGATCGGCTTGCTCATATAATCGTTCATGCCACATTGCAGCAGCTTGCGTCGCTCCTCTGCCAGGGCGTGGGCAGTCAAGGCGATCACCGGTAGTGGTTTGCTCCCGGCCATTTTTTCGCGCAAGCGTAGCTCGCTGGTGGCAGCACGACCATCCATCCCCGGCATCTGCACATCCATAAAGATCAGATCGACTGTTTCTTCGGTGAGTAGGTCCAGGGCTTGCTCTCCGCTCTTTGCGGAAAGTACATGGGCACCCATCTGGCTCAGAAAGGTAGCGACCAGCTTCAGGTTGGCTTCGTTATCGTCAACGCAGAGAATTGTGACCTGTTGGCTCAGAACTGCTGGCCGCATTATCACGCTGGCTGGTTCGGACTTGAATAACCGATTGATGGCGCGCAATACTTTACGTGTACATAGCGGCCGGGAAAGAACCTGACATTCGCTGGCGGGCAACTGGTCAAGGGCGGGGTAGTGTTCAGTGGTATCAATCAGCAGTATGGTCTTGCAGCCGCTCTCTGCGGAGCGGCGTTTGAACAGATCCAGCAAAATTTCGGGCTGATTTACAGAGGCGGCACTGCTGAGCAGCATCAGGTCAATCGCTTGCTCGCTGTGTTTGCGCGCGATGACGTCCTCTTCTAGAAGAGCGGGAGAGTCATAGACGCTTACCCCCAGACCAAGGTCTTCCAGGCAGTGCAGCAAAGCCTGCCTGCTCAAGAGCAGCGGCTCGACCAACCCTGCGCGCACTCCTTCGAGCGGCCTGTAGGGAAGGTCATCGCTGGCCTGGCTGGACTTTTCCAGGCGTACCGTGAACCAGAACTCAGAGCCCTCTGCAGGTTGACTGTTGAGTCCAATCTCCCCCTGCATCTGCTCCACCAGGCGCTTGGCGATGGTCAACCCCAGCCCGGTGCCACCAGCCTGACGGGAAATCGAATTGTCCGCCTGGCTGAACGCCTGGAACAGCCGTTTTTGCTGGCTCGCGGTGAGACCCGCTCCGGTATCGGTGACACTGATGCGCAGCAGCACATGGGTTTCGTCCTCGTGCTCGAGCATTGTGCGAATGCTCACCGAGCCGGTATGCGTGAACTTGATTGCGTTGCTGATCAGGTTGGCCAGAATCTGCTTCAGGCGCAGGGCATCACCTGACAGGCCCAGTGGCGTATCACGATAGATAATACTGACCAGCTCCAGGTTCTTGTGATGCGCTGCTGGCGCAAGCATGGTCAGGGTGTCCTGAATCAGATCGCGCAGATTGAAGGGCAGGTTGTCGAGTATCAGCTTGCCTGCCTCGATCTTGGAAAAGTCGAGGATCTCGTTGATTATTGCCAGAAGATTGTCTGCCGACGATCCGATCGTGCCCAGGTATTCCTGCTGACGGTTGCTCAGCTCGGTACGCTGCAGCAGGTGGCTGAAGCCGATGATGCCGTTGAGCGGCGTGCGCAGTTCATGGCTCATGTTTGCAAGAAATTCGGACTTGATGCGGCTGGCTTCAAGGGCGGTCTTGCGTGCCATGTCGAGTTCGATATTCTGTACCTCGATGGTTTCAAGGGTCTGGCGGAGGTCTTCAGTGGCCTGGTCGATGTTCTGCTGCAGCTCGCCCTGAGCGCTTTGTAGCGTTTCTGCCATGGCGTTGATGCCGTTGGCCAGGTCGTCAAGCTCTCGACTATCCTGGCCCTCCAGACGGACATCCAGTTGGCCACGACTGATCCGGCTGACCGCATGGTTCGCCTTGGCAATTGGATCGCTGATACGCCGTCCAAGGCTACTCACCACCAGACCAGTAAAGGTCAGTCCGACAAGAATAATTACCAAGGTGTGTAACAGAACCTGGTGCTGGCGCAGGCGGATATTGCCGTGACTGAGTTCGACTTCAAGCCAGCCCAGCAGGGCATCAGGTTCAACGCTGGATTCTTCCTGGCGATCAATCAGATCACTGGAAGCAAGAAGCGGCAGAAGGAAACGGCTGCTTCCATCGCTGCGGCGCACCTGCAGGCCAGTCCCTGCCCCCAGGTTTTCAACAGCCAGGGTGCGCTCGGGCTGATGCATCAGGGGCCCGCTGTGTTCCAGTACGTTACGCTCGCTGTCATACAGGCTGACCGCCCGCACATCCTGACGGTTGAGGGCGGCTGAAAGGCGCTTTCTGATCTGTTCAGGCTCGCCGCGCAATAGTGCTGCGGCCGCTGGGTCCTGCAGGTGTTCCACGGTCATGAATCCGCGCTCGAGCAACTGCTGGTTCAATTCACTGATCGCCTGCCAGCTGAAATAGCTCCCCAGGGCAAGGATCATTGCGCCCGTGGGTATCAGGGTCATCAGCAGGATGCGCGCCTTGAGGCCTATATCATTCATTGTGTATCCCTCACTCCGTTGCCGGTATCATAGGCCGCCTGAATGAAAAGCACAGCACCGGGCGCAATCCCGGTCCCTGGCAATGAAAGGTGCGAGATGACCACTGACTATCCTACAGTCGCCGACTTTGTCGGTAACACGCCGCTGGTGCGTCTGCAGCGCATTCCCGGTGATACCAGCAACACCATACTGGCCAAGCTCGAAGGCAACAATCCCGCCGGCTCAGTCAAGGATCGGCCGGCGCTCTCGATGATCGAGCAGGCCGAGTTGCGGGGTGAGATCAGCCCTGGCGACACGCTGATCGAGGCCACATCGGGCAACACCGGTATTGCCCTGGCAATGGTAGCTGCCATCAAGGGATACCGGATGATACTTATCATGCCGGACAACATGAGCTCGGAACGCAAGGCAGCCATGAGCGCCTATGGCGCCGAGCTGATTCTGGTCAGCCGGGAGGCAAGCATGGAGGGCGCCCGCGACCTGGCCATGCAGATGCAGGCCGAGGGCAAGGGCCGGGTGCTGGATCAGTTTGGTAATTTCGATAATGCGCAGGCGCATTACCGCAGTACAGGCCCGGAGATCTGGCGTGATACCCGCGGCACTGTTACTCACTTCATCAGTTCCATGGGCACCACAGGTACCATTATGGGCACTTCGCGTTACCTCAAGGAGCAGAATCCGGCCATTCAGATAGTCGGTCTTCAGCCCGTTGAAGGTGCCTCCATACCTGGTATTCGTCGTTGGCCCGAGGCTTATATGCCAGGCATCTTTGATGCGCAGCGGGTAGACCGGATTGTCGACATGGGCCAGCAGGAGGCTGAGACCATGATGCGCCGACTGGCCCGCGAGGAGGGTATTTTCTGCGGTGTATCCTCTGGAGGTTCGGTGGCCGCTGCCATGCAGTTGTCGCGAGAGGTAGAGAATGCAGTCATTGTCGCCATCATCTGCGATCGCGGCGATCGCTATCTGTCCACCGGGGTGTATGACCCAAAATCATGAAAGCCTTCCGCGGTAAATCGCGCAAGACCGCCGATGCGCCAGCAGCCCTGGGTCAGCGCATCGAAGTAGACCTCGAGCGCCTCAGTCATGACGGCCGGGCTATTGGACGCTGGCAGGGTAGAACCGTATTTGTCGACGGCGGGCTACCTGGAGAGCGCGTTGTGGGGCGGGTATTAAAGGCGCGAAGCAAACTGATCGAGACACGCATCGATAGCGTTTTGCAAGCCAGTCCCGAGCGGGTTGCTCCGGCTTGTCGGCACGCTGAACTCTGCGGCGGTTGCAGTTTGCAGCATATGCCCCACGCAATGCAGTTGCAGGTCAAGCAGCAGGCGCTGGCCCAGCAATTGCAGCACTTTGCAGGCTTGGAGCCTGAGCAATGGATGCCGCCCCTGTTGGGTCCGGCGTACGGCTATCGTCAGCGCTCGCGGTTGGCCGTGCGCTGGGATCGCAAGCAGGCGCGCCTGGAGGTCGGCTACCGTCAGCGTTTCAGCAGTGATCTGGTAGAGGTAAAGGAGTGCCCGATTCTGGTGCCGGAGCTCGAAGGGCTGGTGCAGGCATTAGGTCCTCTACTCCGCGAGCTGGAGGGTGCTGCAGCCCTCGGACATGTGGAGCTGATCGCGGCGCAGGTACCGCTTATCGTTGTCCGTCATATGCAGCCCTTGCCCCCTGGTGATCTTGAGCGTCTGCGCACGCTTGCACTGGACCATAATGCCGAATGCTGGTTGCAGCCCGGTGATCCCGATTCGCTGCACTGCATCAGCGGCGCTGGGACTGAGGCAGCCTATGTGCTGGCCGATCAGGACCTGCGTTTGGCGTTTGCGCCGGGTGATTTCATTCAGGTGAATGGTACGGTCAATCAAGGGATGATCAACCAGGCATTGCAGTGGCTTGCACCTCAGGCTGACGAGCGTATTCTTGATCTTTTTTGCGGGGTAGGCAATTTCAGTTTGCCGCTGGCATCAGCAGGGGCAAGGGTAACCGGAATTGAAGGCGACAAGCAGATGGTGGCCCAGGCAAAAATCAATGCCTTGAATAATGGGCTGGAATCACCGCACTTTTTGGTGGCTGATCTGTCCAAACAACTCGATACCAAGTTGTTTGCTGAGGGCTGCGACGCGGCGCTGCTGGATCCGCCCCGCGATGGTGCCGAGCTGCTGGTACAGGGCCTTGCCGATATGAAGGTTGGCAGGATTCTCTACGTATCCTGCAACCCGGCTACCCTGGCGCGTGATGCGGGTATCCTGGCAGGTCAGGGGTATCGACTCACCAAGGTCGCGGTGATGGACATGTTTGCTCAGACCTCGCATGTCGAGGCAATGGCATTGTTTCTGCGCGGCACGGCGTCAGGTTCTGCTCGAAAAGCTCAATAGAGTGAAGAAAATTGTCAAACAATCCGCATGAAATCAGGGATCTGCCTTAATGGTACAGGTCAGGGCTCAATACCCAACCAATGGCGACGGTAGCGTCGATATTGCCGCCTGGATCGAGCGCATTGATCAGCGCGTTTCATTATCTTCCCCGCAGGTCCTGCGTGAGGCTTGTGAGTGGGCCTTGCAGCTTGAGCAGGAGGCTATTGCCGAGGAGAACATATGGGCTGAAGGTGCCAGCAGTTATACCACTGGCCTGGAGATGGCTGAAATTCTGGCCGAGCTCAAGCTGGATCAGGATTCACTTGTAGCAGCGGTTATCTATCGTGCAGTGCGTGAGCGCAAGACAGATCTGCCCTCCGTGGAGCGCCGGTTTGGTGCCGCGGTGGCGGGGCTGGTTGACGGTGTGCAACGCATGGCGGCCATCAGTGTGTCGCAGAATCCCGCCAAGGTAGCTGCCTTCAGCTCCCAGTCCCAGGTAGAAAATCTGCGCAAGATGCTGGTGACCATGGTCGACGATGTGCGGGTTGCTCTCATCAAGCTGGCTGAGCGCACCTGTGCCATCCGTGCGGTCAAGGATGCGCCCGATGAGAAGCGTTATCGCGTTGCCCGTGAGGTGTTCGATATCTACGCGCCACTGGCTCATCGTCTTGGGATCGGGCATATCAAATGGGAGCTCGAAGATCTCTCGTTTCGGTACATAGAGCCGCTACAGTACAAGCAGATCGCGGCTCTGCTTGATGAGAGGCGGCTTGACCGGCAGGAATATATCGATGAGGTCATGGGGCAGTTGCGCCAGCAGCTGGAGGAGGCCGGCATTCAGGCGGAGATAACCGGCCGCGCGAAACATATTTACTCCATCTGGCGCAAGATGCGCCGCAAGAATATCGACTTCAGTCAGGTTTACGACGTGCGCGCGGTGCGGGTGCTGGTGCCTCTGGTACGTGACTGTTATACGTCCCTGGGGATCGTGCACAGCCTGTGGCGGCATATTCCCAATGAATTTGACGACTACATAGCCAACCCCAAGGAAAACGGCTATCGCTCGTTGCATACTGCTGTAGTCGGCCCCGGCGGAAAGGTTCTCGAAGTTCAGATCCGAACCCAGGGCATGCACGAGGAAGCCGAACTGGGTGTCTGTGCCCACTGGCGCTACAAGGGCACCGACACGGCCAGCTCGTCTTCCAATGCGTATGAGGACAAGATTGCCTGGCTGCGGCAGGTGCTCGAATGGCACGAGGAAATGGGCGACATCGGTGGCCTGGCTGAACAGCTGCGTGTCGATTTCGAGCCTGACCGTATTTACCTGTTCACACCGGACGGACACGTTCTCGACGTGCCCAAGGGCGCCACGCCCCTGGATTTTGCCTACCGTGTGCATACCGAGATAGGCCATAGTTGTCGCGGCGCCAAGGTCAATGGCCGGATCGTGCCTCTGAGCTACATACTGCAGACCGGTGAACAGGTGGAAATTATCACCGGTAAGCAGAGTGGTCCGAGTCGCGACTGGTTGAATCCGAACCTGGGTTACGTCAACACCCCCAGGGCTCGGGCCAAGGTGCAGCACTGGTTCAAGCAGCAGGCGCGGGAGCAGAACGTACAGGCTGGCAAGCTGATGCTCGATCGCGAGTTGACCCGTCTGGCACTCAATGGGGCCGATTATGCTCATCTGATCGACAAACTGGGTATCCGTAGCCAGGAGGATCTCTTTGCTGCGGTAGGTTCTGGTGATATCCGGTTAATGCATGTGGTCAATGTTGCCCAGCAACTGATCGAACCTGACACGCACAGCGAACAACTGGAGTTGATCCCCAAGCGCCCAAGCAAGCCGGGTCGGAGGGGGGATATTTTCATCCAGGGGGTAGGAAACCTGCTGACCCAACTGGCTGGCTGCTGTCAGCCGGTGCCGGGTGATCCGATAACCGGATATATAACGCTCGGGCGCGGGGTGACGGTGCACCGCGCAGACTGCGCTACCGCCATGCAGTTACAGGATCGTGACTCCGACCGCCTCATTGAGGTCAGTTGGGGTAGCGAGCGCGTGCAGACCTATCCGGTCGAAATCTATATCAAGGCCTATGACCGATCCGGTCTGTTGCGCGACGTCTCGCAGATGCTTGCTAACGACAAGATCAACGTGCTCGAAGTCAGTACCCGCACGAACAAGGATGACAACTACGCAGCCATGTTGCTGACAGTGGAAGTACCCAATATCAACATGTTGGGCCGTTTATTGGCGCGGATAAGTCAGTTGCCCAACATTATCGAGGCGCGGCGTAATCGCAAGGAAAACTCGGCGTGAGCTACCAGATAGACGATCTGCTATATCTGATGCAGCGTCTGAGGGATCCGCAGCACGGCTGCCCCTGGGATCTGGAGCAGAGCTTCGAGACGATCGTTGCGCATACCTTGGAAGAGGCCTATGAAGTAGCTGACGCCATTGCCGAGCAAGATTACCCGCAACTTACCGGTGAGCTCGGTGATCTGTTGTTTCAGGTAGTTTATTACGCGCAGTTGGGTCAGGAGAAAAGTCTCTTCGACTGGAGTCAGGTAGTAGATGGCATCACCCGTAAGCTGATCAGACGCCACCCCCATGTCTTTCCCGATGGCAATCTGCGCACCCCGGCGGGCACGATGCAACTGGAGCCGGAGCAGGTCAAGCAACGCTGGGAAGAGATCAAGGCTCAGGAGCGAGCCGAGCGTGCAACGCATCCTCAACAGCTCTCATTACTGGATGATGTGCCAAAAGCATTGCCCGCGTTGAGCCGAGCTCAGAAACTGCAAAAACGTGCTTCTGGAGCGGGATTTGACTGGGCGGAGCCTGGCCCGGTACTGGAGAAAATGGCTGAAGAGCTAGACGAGGTGCGCGATGCTCTCGCCCAAGGCGATCTTCAGGCAGTTGCCAGTGAAATGGGCGATCTGTTGTTCGCCGTGGTCAACCTGGCCCGGCACCTGAAGGTAGATGCTGAAACCGCGCTACGTCAGGGCAACGAGAAGTTTGAACGGCGGTTCCGGTTTATCGAGAATCGTTTGGTCAGCCAGGGTTTGAACCTGGCCAACACATCTCTGGAACATATGGATCAGCTATGGGACGAGGCCAAGCAACAAGGGCTTTAAGTCATTTCAGGCCGGCTGATTCTGCTTGCCCTGCAGATTGTGCAGGTGCTTCTTGCTGAGCTCGAGAAATCGTGGCGTCATACCTGCATCGGCATAAATCGGATCACCCATCTCATCAGTGGCCACCACCTCATCACCGGCTTGATAGGGCAAGCTGGCTTCCAGTTCTTCCAGGGCGCAGGAGAGCAGGTCAGTAATCAGCTCCTCGACATGGCGTCTGGGATACATTTCCTGCAGGGCGGCGAGGCGCGCAGCATCTTCCAATGGCAGCTGCACCTGATAGGTAGTGTGTGTCATCGCGCCCTTGGCGCTGCGTTCCCACTCTTGGGTTAGTTCACGGATCTTCATGGTTTCTCCCAACTGTTTCTGCTTGTGTTCGCTTGTGGCGATAATGCCAGCATAGCTCAACGATTCATTCCTGCACGGATGCTGACGGACACTTTTCCGGACGAGTATCGCCTCAGTAGACACCCGAAAAACACGTCCCTCTTGTCAGACAGCCCCCTACGCCAGCATGCTGTGCTGTATTCAGACAACAGGAGACGGGATATGGCTGAGATTGATACGCGCTTGCGTGAGGATGTTCATGAGTTGGGCGAATTGCTCGGACAAACGATCAAGGCGCAACTGGGTGAATCTTTCCTGCAGCGTATCGAACGTATCCGTCTGGGCGCCAAGCAGGGTCGGAGCACCGACAAGGCTGCCCATGAAGCGCTATTGGCCGCGCTGCATGATCTTCCCGACGATCAGCTGTTGCCGGTATGTCGAGCCTTCAACCAGTTTCTCAATCTGGCCAACATTGCCGAGCAGTATCACCGCAACCGACGCCAGCGGCCCGATGAGCCGGTGCGTTTCGAGCAACGTTGTGTCAGTGAACTGCTGGAGCGCCTGCAGGCCACCGGTATGGATGGCGTAACCATACGTCAGCATGTCGAGTCACTGGATATCGAACTGGTTTTGACGGCGCATCCTACAGAGGTGACACGCCGCACCCTTATCCAGAAATACGACGCTATCGCCCTTGCCCTGGGCAGGCGCGATCACGATGATTTGAGTGACGCCGAGCAGGCTGGTGTGCGCGCCGATCTGGCCCGCCTGATCAGCGAGGCCTGGCATACTGATGAGATCCGACGCAACCGACCAACTCCTGTAGATGAGGCCAAATGGGGGTTCGCGGTGATAGAGCATTCCCTTTGGTCGGCGATTCCCACCTATCTGCGGCAATTGGATCAGGAGGTTGAGATTGCAACCGGGGGTCCCCTGGCGACACGCACGGCACCAGTACGCATGGCATCGTGGATGGGTGGTGATCGCGACGGTAATCCCAATGTTACGGCGCGGGTTACCCGAGAAGTGCTGTTGCTGGGCCGCTGGATGGCCGCCGACCTCTATCTGCGTGATGTCGAGATTCTGGGCAACCAGCTTTCCATGCAGGCGGCAAGCGAGCGAGTACTGGAGCAGACCGGGCCTGTTGATGAGCCCTACCGCGCCCTGCTCAAGCGGTTGCGTGAACGGTTGCAGGCCACCCGCGACTGGGCGGAGGCGGCGCTGGAAAGTGACTTGCCGCCCGATGAGGCTGTGCTTGGCAGTCTGGACGAGCTGCGTCAGCCTCTGGAGGATTGTCACACCTCATTGCTGGAACAGGGCATGGCGTTGATCGCCAATGGCCCGCTGCTCGATACCCTGCGGCGAGTTAACGCTTTTGGCCTGGGCTTGGTAAAGCTGGATATTCGTCAGGATGCCGGACGCCATGCGGATGTGCTGGCCGAGTTGACCGAATACCTGCAATTGGGCCGCTACAGCGACTGGAATGAGGAGCAACGTTGCGAATTCCTGATCCGGGAGTTGAACAATCCACGACCGCTGCTCCCTCCCGGCTGGAAATCATCCGATGAGGTCGCCGAGGTACTTGATACCTGCCGCATCGTTGCCACCCAGCCATCCGAATTGCTGGGCTCTTATGTGATATCCATGGCTTCCAGTCCCTCAGACGTACTGGCAGTCAAGTTACTTCTGAAGGAAACCGGTGTCAGTTGGCCAATGCGCGTTGTGCCCCTGTTTGAAACCCTGGCGGATCTGGACAATGCGGCGCCGGCTATAGACAGTTTGCTTTCCTTGCAGGGCTACCGGGATATAGCCGGGGACGAACAGGAAGTCATGATTGGCTATTCCGACTCTGCCAAGGATGCCGGGACTCTGGCTGCCGGGTGGGCGCAGTATCGTGCGCAGGAAGCTCTGGTGGCGGTCGCGGCGCAACACAAGGTACGCCTGCGTCTATTCCACGGACGTGGCGGAACCGTAGGTCGCGGGGGTGCGCCGGCTCACATGGCGATTCTTTCGCAGCCGCCTGGCTCGGTGAACGGACAATTCCGGGTGACTGAGCAAGGCGAAATGATCCGCTTCAAATTCGGCCTGCCAGCTATTGCTGTACAGAGTCTGCAGCTCTATACCAGCGCGGTGCTCGAGGCCAGTCTTCTGCCACCTCCAGCGCCCGAACCCCAATGGCGTGACATGATGCAGAGCCTGGCTGATCGATCTGTGACGGTTTACCGCGGCGTGGTCCGGGATGAGCCGCAGTTCGTGGAGTATTTCCGCCAGGCGACCCCCGAACAGGAATTGGCCAGATTGCCCCTGGGTAGCCGGCCAGCCAAGCGCAAGAGTCAGGGGGGGATCGAGAGCCTGCGGGCGATACCCTGGATTTTCGCCTGGACACAAACCCGTTTGATGCTGCCCGCATGGTTGGGTGCAGGTCAGGCGCTGATGGAAGCCATGGATGCGGGTGAGGCAGATCGGCTAAGGATTATGATGGATCGCTGGCCTTTTTTCCGGGCGCGAATCGAGATGCTGGAGATGGTCTTGTCCAAGGCTGATGCGAGTATTTCCCGGTTCTATGAAGAGCGGCTGGCGAGTCCAGAGCTCTGGCCACTGGGAGCGAAGCTGCGCGCAGCTTTACAGCAGGCAACCGAAGCGGTGCTGACGCTGCGCCAGACCGAGCAGTTGCTTGCACACAACCCGGCATTGCTGGAATCAGTCGCGGTGCGCAATCCTTACACCGATCCTCTGCATATATTGCAGGCAGAGCTGATGGGTCGCACCCGGTCCCAGGGCCAGAATATCGACCCGGATCTTGAGCGTGCCCTGCTGGTAACGGTTGCAGGGATCGCCGCAGGCATGCGCAATACCGGCTGAGGACCCCGTGGGCTGCGGCACTGACCGATACTATGGTCTGGCTTGTGCATGGGAGGTTGGAAGTGTATGTTTAACGCCCTTTTCGCATGCCGTTGGATGCGATGAATAAAATGCGTCGGCGCAATAGCGGGCGTTTGCCAGCAGTTGGCGTTGAGCCAGCTGCGGCCCGGTTTCAGTCAGATTAGGAGAGTTTGAATATGCGAGTCATCCTGTTGGGAGCGCCTGGCGCGGGCAAGGGCACCCAGGCCCAGTTCATCTGCAAGCAGTTTGATATACCCCAGATTTCCACGGGCGACATGCTGCGAGCGGCGGTTAAAGCCGGAACCGAGCTGGGCAAACAGGTGAAAGAGGTGATGGATAGCGGACGTCTGGTGTCCGATGATCTGATCATTGGGCTGATCCAGGAACGCATTGCCCAGGAAGACTGCCGCAACGGTTTTCTACTCGACGGTTTCCCTCGCACTATCCCGCAAGCTGAAGCCCTGGTTGAAGCCGGAGTCAAGATTGACCACGTGCTCGAGATTGCTGTCGACGATGAAGAAATCGTCGAGCGCCTGTCGGGTCGCCGCGTGCACCCGGCTTCGGGCCGTATCTATCACATTAAGCATCAGATGCCCAAGGTCGATGGCAAGGACGATGTTACCGGGGAAGATCTGGTCCAGCGCGAAGACGATGTCGAGTCCACGGTGCGTAATCGTTTGAACATCTACCACGAACAGACTCAGCCCCTGGTTGCGTTCTACCAGAAGGTATCGGACGCGCAAGGTACGCCCAAGTGCACTCGCGTTGTGGGTGTGGGCAGTGTCGATGTCATCACCCAGCAAGTCATGAACGCGTTGAATTGATGCCAAGGGTTCGCCTGCTGCGGGGCGATCTCTGATAGGTACTACCGGCTGCTCCCGGGCAGCCGCGGTTTTTCTTCGGCCTCCTACATTGAAATCGATCGCCATGACCACATTGCTCGCTCTGGATACTGCAACCGAGGCGTGCTCGGCAGCGTTGTTGCATCAAGGCCGTGTGCTGCACCGCTTCGAAGTGATACCGCGTATGCATGCCGTACGCCTGCTGCCGATGATCGGCGAGCTGCTGGACGAAGCCGGTATCAAGATGCGCGATATCGACGCACTGGTTTTTGGACGAGGCCCAGGGGCCTTTACCGGCGTGCGTATAGCAACCGGCATGGTTCAGGGTTTGGCTTTTGCATTGAACAAGCCGGTTATCGATATATCCAATCTGGCTGCGTTGGCCCAGCGAGCGGCCCGCGAGCATCAGGCGGAGAATGTGTGCGCGGCCATTGATGCGCGCATGGATGAGGTTTATTGGGGCTGCTACCAACTGCGTGAGGGTCTGATGCGGTTAGTGGGGGAGGAATGCGTCAGTGCTCCGCAAAATGTGACCCTGGCAAGCACTATGGGTCAACCAGAGGGTGCTGGCACTGGCTGGCAATATGCCGACCGTCTTGCGGTCCAGGTGGAGCGGAGCTGGCCACAGATGCTTCCTGATGCACGTGACTTGCTGACGCTGGCTATTCCGCGCTGGGAGTCCGGTGATGTCCTGGATGCAGCCGATGCGCAGCCGGTTTACCTGCGCGACAAGGTAGCGACACCGCGTTCCGTCGGCTGATTTTGCCTTTTTTCTGCAGGCAGGATAATCTCTACAAAGTATCCCTTGGAGTAATTCCATGCGTCTGGATGGCTTCATCCCATTCACAGCGCTTCCCGAGCGCAGCTCTCGCCCTGTGGTCCCGCCGGCCAACAGTGAGCCTGCGCGTGCCGGCCAGACCGCTCAGGCGGCTCCAGTCGAACCTTCCAGGGCTCTATCAACCCGAGCGGTTAACCCGTCGTCTGCCAATGCCGAATATATTCCCGCCCGCCGCGAGAGTCTGGAGCCGGTTTACGGTCGTACCAATCAGGCCATGGCCAGCTATCAGTCGACTGCTAGCATGCCTGTCAGCGACGAGTCCGAGGGCATCTTCGGTATCGACCTGTTCGCCTGATCTATCGCACCCACATCCAGGTTTTCTGATTTGAGTTCTCCCATAGAAGAGCATCTCGTTGGGGTAACATTTCTTCGCCCCGAATTTGAGGGTAGGGCGGTTGATTTAGCCAAATCCCTGGCATTGCCACTGTTTGAGCCTGCTAGCGATGCGGTTGTCTTGTTGCTCCAGGTGGGAGAGGCCGGATTGAGTTTGCAGGCGACGGGTGCTAATGCACCTGGCGCAGTCCGGGTGGATTTCGTTGAAGGCGCACTGGCCCATCGCCGTCAGTTCGGCGGAGGGACAGGACAGATGGTGGCCAAGGCTGCAGGGCTTCGTGGGTCGCTCAGGCCCAGTGTGCTCGATGCCACCGCCGGCCTGGGACGGGACGCCTTTGTATTAGCGGCTCTGGGTTGCCAGGTGACCATGATTGAGCGGCAACCTATTATCGCTGCGCTTCTGGCTGATGGTCTCCTGCGCGCCAGGGCGGCCGGGGGCGAAGTTGCGGAAATTGCCTGTCGAATGGAATTGATAGAGGCCGACGCAATTACTGCGATGGGTTCCTGGGGGGCAGCATTGCCGCAGGTCATTCACCTCGATCCGATGTTTCCCCATCGGGATAAGTCCGCGTTGGTAAAAAAGGAGATGCGGGTTTTCCGCCCTTTGGCCGGCGATGATCTGGACGCGCCAGCACTGCTTGAGGCCGCCCTGGCGCTAGCCAGCCACCGGGTCGCGGTCAAACGACCGCGCAAAGCCCCGGCTATAACCGGCCGGGCGCCCAGTGCTGAACTGAGCGGTCAGTCCAGTCGTTATGATATCTACGGTATACAGAAGCTCGGAAATTAGGCAGCGCTCTCCGGGGACGGTGCTGGCGCTGGATTCGACGCGCGCGCCACCTGTCTGATCGATAACCTGATTTCCGCACTAAGCACGCGTTTTGCTGTGTTCTCTGCTATGTCTTCCATGTCCGGCGAATAGCTCAGTCGGCCTTCGGCATCCTGGCTCAGTACTTCGGTTTCATTAAGGCGCTGAATAAATTGGCGGAAAAGGGTCTTGTCGAAGAATTCGGGTGCATTCAGGCCATGGAGAATTGATAGTCGTTGCGCCATGACTGAACACAGGGCTTCGAGCTCTTCAGCTGTCAGGCTGCCGTTGGGATTGCTGAACAGCAGTGCCGAGGCCATGTAGAAGCGTTCAAGCGTCTGTAGAATGCTGCGCGCGAGCAGGGTCAGTAATACGAACTCGCCGGAGCTGGTTTCCGGCCGGGAAATCTGGCCTGCAGCATCATGCAGTAATCCTTCCGCAATCAACCCGTCTATCCATGTCTCGATCACCCCGGACAGTTCCTCCGTGCGCCACTGCAGAAATAGCTCACCCTGCAGGTAGGGGTAGATTGCCGTTACCAGCCGGGTGATCTGTTCGCGGCTCATTCGCGCATTATTCAGAAACAGACAGGCAATCAGGGCAGGCAGCGCGACCAGGTGCAGGACATTGTTGCGATAGTAGGTCATCAGGACTGCCTGGCTTTCGTCCAGGTAGAGAATCTCGCCCAGGGCATCGGATTGACGACCGATCATGCCCATGCTTTCCACGTAGCGGATCAACGTTGCTCCGTCCATATCCGGCAACGTGATGCTGCTACTGTATGGAACACGGTGAAGGAGTTCTTTATAGCTCTCCAGTACGCGTATTAGTGCAGGCTCATCGAGTGCCAGACGACTGGTGGAAAGCATTGAAAGAGCGATCAGGTTGACCGGATTAACATCGCACGCCGCATTGATAGCGCTGGCCAGGGTGCGTGCCAGACGGTCAGTGACATCCGGGAGCCATACCGGGCGAAAGTCCGGCCCGTAACTTTGCTGACGCCAGCCCGGCTGCTCTCTGCCCAGGAAGCTGTTGAGCGCTAGCGGCTCGCCGAAATTGACTGCAACTCTGCCGAAGCGCGATTTAAGCGCTGAGAGAACCCTGAACAGATCGAAAAAGGACTCCTTCTTTTTCTCCTGCCCCCGCAGTTCACCCAGGTAGGTCCGGCCCTCAAGTACTCGCTCGTAGCCTATGTAGACGGGCACGAAGACGATTGGACGGCGGGATGAGCGCAAATAACTGCGCAGGGTGATCGATAGCAGCCCGGCCTTTGGGTTGAGCGTGCGTCCGGTGCGTGAACGACCGCCCTCTATAAAATACTCGGTGGGGAAGCCGCGGCTGAACAGTGTGTGTAGGTATTCGTTGAAAACAGCGGTATACAACTGGTTGCCGCGGAAGCTGCGACGCATGAAAAAGGCGCCGCCACGTCTGAGAATATTACCGACCACTGGCATATCCAGATTGATGCCGGCAGCAATATGAGGTGGGGTCAGGTTGTTCTGGAAAAGAACATAAGACAGCAGCAGGTAGTCAATATGGCTGCGGTGGCAGGGCACATAAATGATCTCGTTACCGGGCGCTATATCTTGAACACGCTCCACATGATTTATGTGGATGCCATCGTAGAGCTTGTTCCAGAACCATGAGAGCACTACCTCGAGAAAACGGATAATACTGTAGGTAAAGTCCGAGGCAATCTCGTTGGCATAGCGCGCTGCCTCCCGGTGAGCTTTAGCCGGATCGATTTCCCGCTCCTGAGCTTCCCGTTGTATTGCCTGTCTCACCTGGGGAGATTGCAGCAGACCTTTTAGCAGTGTGCGTCTATTGGAGAGGTCGGGGCCGACTACCGCGCCACGCTGTTGACGAAAATGCACACGCAGTAACCGGTTGACGCGCCGTAAGTTGCGCTCGCGCCCCAGGTCCTGTTGCATCAACTCCTGCAGTGACAAAGTGCGGCCGAAATGCACACGAATCTTGCGCCCGTGCAATACGATTGCCAGCAGCTTGCGCAGCCTTCCGGCCATGGTCCAGTTGTAAGCAAACAACAATTTCAGTGGTGAGGACTCGACATCCGGCGACTGGCCCCAGAAAACGCTCACCGGCACCAGTTGAACTTCCTTGCAGTAGTGTGCCTGCACCGCATCCAGGGTCCTCAATAACCGTGGAGACTGCTTTCGCGGATCCGGACGGCCTACCCAGGCCTTGGCATCGCTGAGAAACACATGGGACTCGCGCTCCTCAAGATCACCATGGGGAGCACGAACCGGGCGCGGCAGGCCCGCCTTGACGCATTCGCGGTCCAGCACCATGAGGTCGGACAATGAACGATAGGGCAGTACGTAGATAATCGGCTGATCCTGATCCAGGTTCAGATTGAAACCGCCGTTGCCAATGCTGTCGGAGCGAGCCCAGAGATAGAGTAGCCTTCGCAGCAAACCGAAGCGTAAACGACCGAAAAAGGAAGAGTAGACAGCTGGCATGGAGTTTCCTGAATGGGGGAGTATTCGCAGTCCCTGCGCACAAGGTCTTTGGCGCGGATTCTAGCCTGTTTGCGGACAGGTTTCAGCCGTGGCAGCAGCGGGTCTGGGCCAATAGCGTTGCAGGCCTTGAAATAAACCCGGCGGATTCATATAGTCCATGCCTTGAGCGCTGATTCATTCCTTGCTGATAGCTGGTAGAGCAAGGACGCTGCCTCGGCGTATCGACTCCTCTGGTGTCTGATCGTCCTTGCCCGTCCAATGCCTGCCCCGCTTTGACACTAATCAATGTATCCTTGCGCACTGCACTGTCCGCCCGTTTGCGGCGCATCTGTTTTTTTGGGGGTAACGGAAGAGGCCATGATAAAGATAAACAGCCTGACCAAACGCTTTGGCGACCATGTTGCCGTGGATAACTTGTCCTTTGACGTCAGTCCGGGGGAGGTGCTGGGTTTTCTGGGGCCCAATGGCGCCGGAAAATCCACCACAATGAAAATGCTTACCGGGTTCCTTACCCCTGACGGTGGCTCAGCCTCCGTGGGCGGGTTCGATATCCAGACCCAGACGCTACAGGCGCAGCAACAGATGGGCTACTTGCCCGAGGGTGCACCCTGCTATGGCGACATGCGGGTCAAGCGCTTCCTTGAGTTCATTGCCGAAGTCCGTGGCTTCAGCGGTGCAGAAAAGCACAGGAGAGTAGCCTGGGCCGCTCAGCAACTGGAACTTGACGCAGTGATGAGCCAGAGCATCGAGACCCTGTCCAAGGGCTTCAAACGTCGTGTTGGGCTCGCCCAGGCGATTCTGCATGACCCCAGTATTCTGATTCTCGATGAGCCCACTGACGGCCTGGACCCGAACCAGAAGTATCAGGTCCGCAAGTTAATCAAACAGTTGGCCGAGGGAAGCAACAAGATCGTCGTGATTTCCACGCACATTCTCGAGGAGGTCAGCGCGGTCTGCACCCGGGCTGTGGTCATCGCCCACGGCCGCCTGTTGGCCGATGGCACGCCCGAACAGCTCGAGGCACGCTCGCGCTATCACCAGGCGGTAACAGTTGCCCTTGAGCAGCCGGTGGACAGTCAGCCGTTACTGGCGTTACCTGGCGTACAGGAAGTTGAAGTAAGGCCTGACGGCCATACGCTCACCGTCATAGCCAAGCCCGGTGAGGTGATATTTCCAGCCGTGGGCCAATATGCGCAGGACCATGCCTGGCCAGTACGTGAGCTCTCGGTCGAGCGCGGCAGACTGGATGAAGTCTTCCGCCGTCTGACAGCGGAGGAGGCAGCATGAAAAATCTCGGCGTCATATTCAAACGTGAGTTGGGCAGTTATTTTGCGACGCCCCTGGCGTATATCTTTATCGTTATCTTTCTGGTGCTGGCAGCGGTATTCACCTTTTATCTTGGCGGCTTCTACGAAAGTGGCCAGGCAGACCTGAATGCCTTCTTCAACTTCCACCCCTGGTTGTACCTGTTCCTGGTACCGGCTGTGGCAATGCGGTTGTGGGCCGAGGAGCGCAAGTCAGGCACGATAGAGCTGCTGATGACGCTGCCTGTCTCGCGGACCGACATGGTGTTGGGCAAGTTTCTCGCTGCCTGGGTGTTTATTGGTCTTGCGCTGCTACTGACCTTCCCGATCATCATCACAGTCAACTATCTGGGGTCACCTGACAACGGTGCCATCTTTACCGGCTATCTGGGCAGTTGGCTGCTCGCCGGTGGCTATCTGGCCATTGGCTCGTGCATGTCGGCTTTGACCAAGAATCAGGTGATCGCGTTTATTGTCAGTGTCGTTGCCTGTTTCATCTTCATAGTCAGCGGATTCTCCCTGTGGCTCGATCTGTTCAGCGGATGGGCCCCCCAGTGGTTGCTCGACGCTATTGCCTCACTCAGTTTCCTGATTCGTTTTGACGCCATCAGCAAGGGTGTCCTGGATCTGCGTGACCTGCTGTATTTTATTTCGCTCATGGCTGTGTGGTTGCTGGCTACCGCGATTGTCATCGACCTGAAAAAGGCCGATTGAGGCGAAGGAGACATAATAATGAAACGTTTGATGTATTCAGGCACCGGCCTGCTGGTCCTGCTGCTGGCCTTCGTCGCCTTCAACATGGCCTCCAATACCCTGCTCCCCGGGGCCCGTATCGACCTGACCGAGCAGAAGCTCTACACCATTTCTGACGGTACCCGTGAAATCCTGACCGGTCTGGAAGAGCCGGTAACCCTGTATTTCTTCTTTTCTGACAGCGTCAGCAAGGACATGGTAGTCCTGCGTAACTATGCACGCCGAGTAGAGGAGCTGCTGCAGGAATATGATCGTGTGGCCGGGGACAAGATCGATCTGCAGATCATCGATCCACAGCCCTTCTCCGAAGCTGAAGACCGAGCGGCCGAGTTCGGGCTTCAGGCCATTCCATTGCCGCAGAGCGGTGAGAAGCTTTACTTCGGCCTGGCAGGTAGCAATACCCTGGGCGAGCGGGAGGTCATTCCATTCTTCGCATTGGAGCAGGAAGGTCTGCTGGAGTACGAGCTGAGTCGCCTGATTAACAGTCTGGCGCAGCCCGAAAAGGCCCAGGTCGGTCTGATCAGTGGCCTACCCCTGGGTGGCGGCATGAACCCGATGACCGGACAGCCCGCTGCACCCTGGGTGGTATTCGAGCAGATTCGCCAGCTATTTGAGGTCAACAATCTCAAGCACGATATCACCGAGGTTCCTGCTGATATCGACGTTCTCATGCTGGTGCATCCCAAGGCGCTGACAGAACAGGCGCTGAATGCAGTTGACCAGTTTGTACTGCGTGGTGGCAAGTTGTTGGCTTTCATTGACCCGCTGGCTGAGGCCGACCAAAGCCAGGAAGCGATGATGGACGCAATGGCGGATGGTAAATCGTCAGATCTTTCGCCATTGCTGAGCAATTGGGGCGTATCCTTTGATGCTGAGAAGGTCTTGCTGGATGCGCGTCTGGGCATGTCTGTGGGTCGTGGACAGGGCCAGTTGCCTGCCCGGCACATAGGTTGGCTCGAAATCGAGCAGGCCCAGATCAATCAGGACGATACGGTCACCGCGCCGTTGAGCCTGCTGACCGTCGCCACGGCTGGCGCGCTAGCGCCGATCGAGGGCGCCCAGACGCAGTTTACGCCTCTGTTTTCGAGCACCGGCAACAGCGCTTTGATTGCCAGCAGCGCCTTTACCGGCATGCAGGATCCGGAAGTTCTGCTTGATGGTTTTCAGCCTGATTCGAATACCTACCACGTTGCAGCCCGACTGCAAGGCCCCGCGGTAAGTGCCTATCCCGAGGGCTTTGAGGGTAACAAGCCAGCGATCCAGTCAGCGGACAACATCAACGTGATTGTCATTGCCGACACCG
Organism: uncultured Halopseudomonas sp.; assembly: GCF_963977355.1. Lineage (NCBI taxonomy): Bacteria > Pseudomonadati > Pseudomonadota > Gammaproteobacteria > Pseudomonadales > Pseudomonadaceae > Halopseudomonas > uncultured Halopseudomonas sp. The sequence continues at coordinate 49,247 of NZ_CAXBOV010000005.1, forward strand.
ATCTGCTGACAGATCGCATGTGGGTGCAGGTGCAGGATTTCTTTGGTGAGCGGATCCCTCAGCCGTGGGCAGACAATGGTGGGCTTGCGATTAACGCACTCGACAACCTGTCAGGCTCTGAGGCGCTGATCAGCGTGCGCTCGCGTGGCGATTCCACACGTCCGTTTACGGTTGTAGAGAACCTGCAAAGGGCTGCAGAGCGTCGGTATCGCGCCAGCGAGCAACGATTGCAGCAGCAGCTGGCCGAGACCGAGCAGCGACTGGCTGAATTGCAGCAAGGCCAGGATCCTTCTCAAATAGTGGAAATGAGCGCCGAGCAACAGGAAGCTGTGCAGCGATTCCTGGACGAGAAGCTGGCGATTCGCAAGCAATTGCGTGACGTGCGCTTCCAGCTCAATGCCGATATCGAGGAGCTGGGTACCTGGCTGAAGGTGATCAATATTGCGCTGGTGCCAGCCCTGCTTACGCTTGGCATCCTGCTGTGGTGGCTTATTCGCCGCATGCGGCGCAAGTCGGCATAAGGAGTCTCAGGCATGAAGGTCAAGTTTATTGCGATTCTGGCTGTGATCAGCGTGCTGCTGGTCATTGTTGCCCTGCAGCGCCAGGGCGATGATCGTGTTGAAGATCTGCAGAGCCACTCTTTGCTGTCAGACGAACAGCTGGACCTGCTTGGCGAGCTGGACAGGATCAGTCTGAGCCGCGGCACAGATCAGGTCGTGCTGGAACGCGAGGCGGGCCGTTGGGGTGTGGTCAGTCGCAACGGATTCCCCGCTCAGCCGGAGCGTGTCGCTGCGCTCTTGCACGCTGTTAGGGGTGCGAGGGTGACCGAGAAGCAAACAGACGATGCACAGTATCACGCTCGTCTGGGGCTGGCGCCGGGACAGCCTGAATCTGCTCCACTGGAGTTGCAGTTGCGCTCCAGTGAAAAACAGGTCGAGGTATTGTTCGGCAATCCTGTAGGTAGTGGTCAACTGGTCCGCTTTGCAGATGAGGATCAGGTATGGCTGATCAATCGGCCCTTTGGCATGACTCTGAATCCGCAGGAATGGCTCGATCTCAAGGTCGTGCGCATTCCGATGGAATCGGCAGCTACCGCTAGCTGGGAGCATGCAGATGGCGAGACTCTGGAGCTGGAGAAAGACCAGGAGGGCGATTACAACTTCCGTCTGGTGGGCGTGGACCCGGCTGAACAGCAAGGGAGCGAGCGCTGGATCAATAGCATGGTTCTTGCCCTGACGGGCCTCAATGCCCAGGATGTGGCGCTGCGCGATGGGCTGGAGCTCGAAGCGCCGGTCCTGCAGATGCAGGTAACCACGTGGCAGGGAGCCGAGCTTGCTGCCAGTCTCTACGATCTTTCCGGACGCTATTGGCTGACCATTGATAGCTTCGAGCAGCCTGAAGATAGCAGTTATGCTGTGTACGCCGATGAGCGCTGGGCTTTCCAGCTCGGGGTCGCTCAGGTCGAGGACATGCTCAAGCGTCGTTCCGATATCATTCGCGGCGAGGCAGCGCAGTAGCTGCGACGTGAAATCAGGAATAGTGATTGAGGTACCAGATAAGCCCGCCGTGATAGGAATCCGGCGGGCTTTTTTGTTTCAAGCTTCGGGTCAGCCCAGTTGCTGGTTAACCCACTGCATGAATTGCCCAGGCGGCATTGCACCGGCAACCCGGGCTATCTCTTTTCCGCCGCGCATGATCAATAACGTAGGAATACTGCGGATTCCAAAGCGTGACGCCAGTGCCTGCTGCTCCTCGGTGTTGACCTTGCCCAGGCGCACCCGTGGCTCCAGTTCACTTGCTGCCTTGGCGAAGGTGGGCGCAAATTGACGGCAAGGTCCACACCACGGAGCCCAGAAATCCACCACCAGCGGCAGCTCAGAGCTCGCGTGTGTGTTGAAGTTGCCGGTATCCAGAACAACGGGTTCACCGGCGAACAGAGCGGCTTTGCAAACCCCGCAGCGCGGTGACTCGGCGAGCCGATCAGAGTCTATTCGGTTCTTGCGGTGGCAGTGGGGGCAGGCAATGATAATCGGCTGCGACATGGCAGGTTCCTCAGAAAAATATCTACTGCAGATATGGGGCCTTGGCAAAGGGATTCAACGGGTGTCGCTATTTTCCAGATCCTGCCAGTGCGTGCGAATTTCGACGAAGGTCAGGGACGCCGACCAGGTCAGAAGCATGAATCCGACCAGTGATTCGGTGCCAAACAGAAATCGGATATGCCCAAGGGGAAAGATATCGCCGTAACCAACGGTAGTGTAACTGGCAGCCGAAAGGTAGATGAAATCCAGAAACTGGATATGCTGGATGCCGCCGAGGGTACCCGTGTAATCGAACAGCTCGAGCAACAACCAGGCTCCGGTACCGAATAGCCATATCTGCGCTATGTGAGAGCAGAACAGGCCGCTGGTCATGGTCATAATGCGTGCGCGTCGTGAGAAGGACTTGCGGCTGTCGAGGAGCAATCTCAGGTAAAAGGATGCCTCATAGTGGATGAGCATCGCCAGCATGGCCAGTATCAGCGTACCGCCAACGACAATTACATGTTCAAGGGTCACTATCCTAGGCCTTGATTTGCCAGGTGAATTCCACTTCACCACTGGCATTCACCTTTATCCAGCGATCGGCATCTGGATCATCCTCTTCCTCTGACCAGCCACCCACCGAGCAGCGAACCTCCTCTTGCAGCCCTTGATAAATGGCACGGGCGCAATCCAGATCGGTTTCCCAGGGTGTATGTGTGCTATCAAACCAGACGCTGGCCCATTTACCGGCGGCCTTGCGCACTATCATTAGCGGAATTCGGTGCTCGCCGCAGGTCAGGGTGCCGCGACGCACAAGTTCGTGCCAGGCTTTAAGCTCAAGACTACCAATATCCTGCCCAAGCCAGGCTGTCAGTGCATCCAGATGCTCTTCGCGTAAGTAGATTTCAATATCCGGTTGGCGCACTCAGTGTCTCCTCAGGAGCGTTGCAGCAAGACCAATCGCATGGCCACTTCCAGGCCGTCAAGGCCCTTTTCGATCACTGCCCGCTGCCGCTCCGGGCTGCTGCGAAAACCATGTGGTGTCATGCCAATCAGGTTGGCCAGGTCGGCCGGGGTCAGATCCAGAGCATAGCGCAGGGTCTGGTCGTTGACGATTTTCAGTCCGTCGGGCAAGGCCTTTATCAGCTCCGGCGTGGGATGCACGCTGTCATACAGTTCTGCACGCAGACTCAGTAGATGATCGGCATGGGGACCGACCAGCAGTATCTGGCCTCCTGGCTTGAGACAGCGCAGGCATTCATCCCAGGACCAGGGGCTGAAGACACACAGTGCCGCATCGAGACTGGCATCGGGTACTGGCAGTCTGGCGGTAGAACCAACCAGCCACTGAATGTCCCGTGAGCGGCGACAAGCCTTGATAATCGCATCTTTGCTTATATCCAGGCCGGCCATCGCGGAGTCCGGAATGGCCTGCTTCATGCGTGCAGTGTAGAAGCCCTCGCCGCAGCCCATATCCAACAGGGCGGCAGGATTTGCGGGGCCCAGTAACGCATTGATACGATCGCTCACCGGCCGATAATGACCAGCATCCAGAAACGCCTGGCGGTAGGCGAGCATGGTTGGCGTATCACCAGGCTGACGGCTGTTCTTGTACTGCACCAGCAGCAGGTTGAGATACCCCTGGCGAGCCTGGTCGTAGCTGTGATTGTTTGCGCATAGCCAGCTCTTGTTGGCTGGCTGCAGGGTTTCTTGGCACAGGGGGCAGATAAGCTGGAGCATCAGGTGAGCAGCTTCTCCATGGTGGCCTGGTATATCTCGGTGAGGGTATCCAGATCGCTGGCGCTGATATGTTCGTTCAGCTGGTGGATGGTCGCATTGATCGGTCCGAGTTCGACTACCTGGGTGCCCATGGTCGCGATGAAGCGTCCATCGGATGTGCCGCCGGTGGTCGAGGGCTGCGTCTCACGGCCGGTAACCTGACGTATCGCTGCGCTAACACCATCGAGCAACGCACCGGGCTCCGTCAGAAAGGGTAGGCCGGACAGCGTCCAGTCCAGTTCGTAATCCAGTCCGTGCTGATCGAGCAGGTCGCGCACGCGTTGTTGCAGGCCTTCAGCGGTGGACTCGGTGGAAAAGCGGAAGTTGATCAGTGCGACGAGCTCGCCGGGAACGACGTTTGTCGCGCCAGTCCCGGAGTTGATATTGGATATCTGGAAGCTGGTCGGTGGGAAGAAGGCGTTGCCAGCATCCCAGTTCTCTGCCGTCAGTGCAGCCAGTGCCGGGGCTGCCAGATGGATTGGATTGCGCGCCAGGTGCGGGTAGGCCACGTGCCCCTGCTTGCCCTTGATTGTCAGCCGCGCATTGAGCGAGCCGCGGCGGCCATTCTTGACCACATCACCGACGTGTTCGGTGCTGGAGGGTTCGCCCACGATGCACCAGTCGACTTTCTCGTCGCGCTCAACCAGTGCTTCCACGACCTTGACCGTGCCTTCGGTGGCCGGACCTTCCTCATCGCTGGTGATAAGGAAAGCGATGGAACCCTTATGATCCGGCGTTTTAGCAATAAAACGCTCCACGGCGACGATCATTGCCGCGAGGCTGCCTTTCATGTCGGCTGCGCCGCGGCCGTGCAAGATACCATCGCGCACCACGGGCTCAAAAGGCGGGTTGTCCCAACGCTCGAGAGGGCCGGTCGGCACTACATCGGTATGGCCCGCAAAGCATAGTACCGGGCCTTCAGTGCCGCGCCGGGCCCAGAGGTTGTCTACCTCACCAAAACGCATGGACTCGAGTTTGAAGCCGCAGGCAGACAGCCGTTCGCCCATCAGCTGCTGGCAGCCAGCGTCTTCGGGTGTAGTCGAGTTGCGGCCGATCAGATCGCAGGCCAGCGCCAGGGTAGGGGAGAGTTCGGTCATGGTGATTTCGCAGTGGCTGAATTACCGCGACATGATAGCAGACTGGCGCCGGAATCCTTATCTCCAGACGCCCTCTGTCCTTCTTGCTGGCTGACGTTCAGGCTTTTTGAGGTTGCGGCCAGCGCGCCTTGCGCCAGGCGCGGCGCTGCTTCTTGTCCAGGAAAGTCCAGGCCAGTAGTCGACTGTGTTTTTCCCCCTGAGCCATGTTCAGGGCACGCACATCGGTTGCGCCCAATTCGCGCAACTGCTTTTCCAGCGCAGGAACGTTGGCTGCTTTGGATACAAGGCTGCTGAACCAGAAGACCTGCTGCGCCAGTCCCGCACTTTCGGCGATCATGCGAGCCAGGAATCCGCTTTCTCCGCCATTGCAGATCAATTCTGTGCTCTGTCCGCCGAAGTTCAATCCCGGATCCTCGTCCAGTGACTTGCCCTTGTTCAATTTCTGCCACTTCTGTCGATTGGCATCTTTGGCTGCGCCTGCGCTGGGATGGAACGGGGGGTTGCAGAGAGTGAAATCAAACTGCTCACCCGGCTCGACCACGCCTGCGAAAATGCTGTCGGAGTTTGGCTGGTGGCGCACACTGATTGAAGATTGCAGCCTGGGATTGGCAGCGAGAATGCGGGTAGCGCTGGCCAGGGCATTGGGGTCTATGTCGCTACCGACAAAGCGCCATTGGTACTCATGCTGGCCAATGAGTGGATAGACCAGGTTCGCACCGGTGCCAATGTCCAGACCGACCAGCTTGATACCGGTGGGGATATGACTGTCATGGCTGTCGCCAAGCAGGTCAGCGAGTGTATGCAGGTAATCAGCCCGTCCAGGGATCGGTGGGCACAGATAGCCGGCAGGAATGTCCCAGCCCTGGATACCGTATTGTGTGGACAGAAGCGCTCTATTTAGCTCCAGAACAGCTGCCGGTTTGCTGAAGTCCAGTGTCCGCTCGCCGGTCTTGCCGGGAATAATCAGTGGCTTGAGCGCCGGATTGGCTGCGGCCAGGGCGCCAAGGTTGTAATGCCCCTTGTGCTTGTTGCGGGGGTGGAAGGGCATCAGGCTTTGACTCCAACATAAATGGTATTGGTGGCTTCACCGTTCTGGAACGGATTGAAGAAAGGGACAACATGGGCAGTGTTGTTGCTGAATACCGCGTCCATTACCTGCATGAACTCAGCGTCCGGCGGGTCCTGTGACCAGAGCGCAAAACAGCCTCCGGTTCTTAATTGCCGACTCATTAACCTGAGATTGTCGACGGTGTAGAAACTGGCATTGGATTGATTTAGCAAAGCACGGGGTGAGTGATCGATATCCAGCAGTATCGCATCGAAAATTCTTCCTGGCTGCTGTGGATCGAATCCACCGCTTTGTTCGACAGCTAGATCGAAAAAGCTGCCGTGTATGTAGCGGCTACGCGGGTCGGCGTTCAGCTCCTTGCCCAGTGGGACTTTCTCCTGCTGATGCCAGCGGATAACCGTTTCCAGATAATCGACGATCAGTAGTTCGCTGACACGCTTGTCCTTCAGAGCAGCTACAGCGGTATACCCCAGACCCAGGCCCCCGACGACAACAGCCAGATTATCGCCTGATACTGCTGCCAGACCCAGATCCGCCAGTGCTATTTCGGCATCATAGAACATGCTCGACATCAGGAATTCTTCTCCGAGCTTGACCTCGTAGATATCCCGGTCGCCCAGCGCCGGTATGCGGCGCCTTCGCAGAGAAATCTCACCGATGGCCGAAGGTTGGATATCGATTTCTTCAAACAACAGGCCCATGGGAGCTCCTGATAAATAATTGCGGTTCGCATGTTAACACCTGAAGACCTTAGTGGTCTGAGCCTGCTGGTGTCAGGTGGGCTATAATCGGCCGGTATTTTTTCAGAGGTGCCCATGGCCAAAGATATCGCAATAGCTGACCCGACTACCGACGACCCGCGCTTTGGCGGTATAGCGCGGCTATATGGGCGCGAGGCGTTTGAGCAACTGCGTCGCAGTCATATTGCCGTCGTAGGGATTGGCGGGGTCGGTTCATGGGCCGCCGAGGCGCTCGGGCGCACGGGTATCGGCCGGATAACCCTGATCGACCTTGACGAGGTCTGCCAGACCAATACCAATCGCCAGTTACCAGCAATGACCGGCCAGATCGGACGGCCCAAGGTCGAGGTCATGGCCGAGCGGCTCAGGGCGATCAATCCCGACTGCGAGGTACGGGCGGTGCTGGATTTTGTCACGGACCGCACGCTGCCTGATTACATTACCGAGGACCTGGACGGGGTTGCCGACTGTATTGATAGCGTTAAGTCAAAAGTTGAACTGATTGCCTGGTGTCGGCGCAGGCGCATTCCCATTGTGACGGCCGGCGGTGCTGCGGGTCAGATCGACCCGACCCAGATCACCGTGTCCGACCTGTCCAAGACCACCAATGATCCGCTGGCCGCCAAGGCGCGCTCGCAATTGCGGCGCAATCATAACTTCCCCAAGGCGGGCAGCAAGCGCAGCTTCGGCGTGCCGTGCGTCTACTCCACAGAACAGCTCCGCTATCCGGCACCGGATGGCAGTGTGTGCCGTGAAAAGAGTTTTGCTGGAGACTCGGTCAAGCTGGACTGTGAAGGTGGGCTGGGTGCCGTCTCGATGGTAACCGGCACCTTTGGTCTGGTGGTGGCAGCCAGGCTGGTTGATCGGATTCTGAGTCGCAAAAAATAAGGTTTAAGCGGTAAACAGTATGCTGGATGCAAACTCAAGAGCCAAAAAAGCCCGCCCGAAAAATCGGTGCGGGCTTTTTTACAGCGGGTGTAGCGTCCAAGCCTGAAGCTTTCTGCCTAGTTATGCGCGTGCAGCATCTCGTTGAGCTGGATCGAGCTCTTGTTGGTCTTGCATTCAATCGAACCGGTCTGCGAGTTGCGACGGAAAAGCAGGTCCGGCTGGCTGGCCAGGTCACGAGCCTTGACGATCTCTACCAGGTTGTCGGCGTCGTCGAGCAGGGCAACCTTGATGCCGGCAGTGATATACAGACCGGCTTCGATAGTGCAGCGATCGCCCAGCGGTATACCAATACCGGCGTTAGCGCCGATCAGGCATCCTTCACCAATCGAGATCACAATGTTGCCACCGCCCGACAGGGTACCCATGGTCGAGCAGCCACCGCCCAGGTCTGAACCCTTGCCGACGAACACGCCGGCCGAGATCCGCCCTTCGACCATGCTGGTACCAGCGGTTCCAGCGTTGAAGTTGATAAAGCCCTCGTGCATCACGGTGGTGCCTTCGCCGACGTATGCACCCAGACGGACCCGAGCCGTGTTGGCAATGCGCACGCCGGTGGGTACCACGTAGTCGGTCATGGACGGGAACTTGTCGATACTCAGGACGTTGAGCATCTGCCCTGCCATACGCGCGGCAAGTTGCCGTTGGGGCAGCTCGTTGATATCGATTGCGCCCTGGTTGGTCCATGCCACATTGGGCAGCAATGGAAATATGCCCGCCAGTACTACACCGTGTGGCTTGACCAGGCGGTGTGACAGAAGATGCAGCTTGAGATAGGCCTCAGGGGTGGAAACAGGCGCAGCGTCGGTTTCCAGTACGGTGACAACCAGCGGACGGCTGCTGCCTTCGAGCTGGCTGACCATGGCCCCTGTATCGGCAAAACCAGCTTGCTTCAAAGCTTCACCAAGTGCGCTGCACTGGCTGGAAGGCAGGTTGATGGCCTGGTTGCCTTCGCTGTAACCAAGCAGGTCGGTAATTACCTTGACCATGGCTGGCTTGGGGTTCAGCACGGGCTGCGGATAATAAACCTCCAGCCACTCACCTGCAGTGTTCTGGGTACCGATACCAAAGGCCAGGCTAAAACATTCGCTCATTCGTAATTCCTTGGATTCTGTTGGTGCATGGTCATTGGAAAGCAGCGGCATAAAGGTCGGGCTTGAAACCCACCAGACGCCTCGAACCGATATCGAGTACCGGTCTCTTGATCATTGACGGATTGGCCTGCATCAGTGCTATGGCCTTATCCGTGTCGATATCGCTCTTATCGTCTTCGCTCAGTTTGCGAAAGGTCGTGCCCTGGCGATTGAGGATGGTTTCCCAGCCGTGTTCTGCGCACCAGGCAGCCAGACTGTCAGTGTCGATACCGTCCTTCTTGTAATCATGAAACTGATAACTCACGCCCTTATCATCCAGCCAAGTGCGAGCTTTCTTCATCGTATCGCAAGCCTTGATGCCGAAGAGGGTAATCATCTGGCCAGGTCCTCAAGAAACTGTCGGATGCGCTGTGCCGCTTCAATGCAATCGGCAAGGGGTGCTACCAGCGCCATACGTATGCGTCCGGCGCCGGGATTATACCCGTCAATTTCCCGGGAAAGGAAACTGCCGGGCACCACAGCCACATTCTGCTCAGCAAGCAGACGGCAGGCAAACTCACGATCATCGATTGGTGTCCGGGGCCACAAATAAAAGCCGGCGTCTGGTCGTTCGACGCTCATCACGCCGCCCAGAATGTCGAGTACCGCATCAAACTTCGCCTGATATTGACGGCGGTTCTCGGCAACATGGTCTTCATCCTGCCAGGCGGCAAGGCTGGCCATCTGGCTCTGAATCGGCATGGCGCAGCCGTGATAGGTGCGGTACGTCAGATAGGGTGCCAGCAGGCGAGCATCGCCGGCAACGAAGCCGGAGCGCAGACCTGGCAGGTTGGAGCGCTTTGACAGGCTGTGAAATACCACGCAGCGTGCATAATCATCCCGGCCCATCGCAGCGCATGCCTGGAGCAGTCCAATCGGGCCGACCGCTCCGGGGGCATGGATCTCGCTATAGCATTCATCCGATGCAATCACGAAGTCGTGACGGTCTGCCAGCTTGATCAGTTTCTGCAGCGTGGTCAGAGACATGACGGCGCCGGTGGGGTTGCCCGGTGTGCAGATGAACAGGATCTGACAACGCTGCCAGATCGACTCAGGTACCTGGTCGAAGTCTGGGACAAAGCCATTGCTTTCGTCGCAGGCAAGATAATGAGGCTCTACGCCGGCGAGAAAGGCTGCTCCTTCGTAGATCTGGTAGAACGGATTGGGGCTGACGACCAGGCCTGCGGTATCCCGCCTGACCATCGCCTGTGTGAAGGAAAACAGCGCTTCACGGGTGCCGTTGACCGGTATTATTTGTGTCGCTGGGTCTATCTGCTTGAGCTGGAAGCGATTTGTGAGCCAGTCGGCAATACCCTGGCGTAGCTCGCCGATGCCCAGGGTCGTGGGATAGATAGCAGCCTTGTCCAGATTGTCCGCCAGGGTCTGGAGCACGAACGGGGGGGAAGGGTGCTTGGGTTCGCCAATGGAAAGTGCTATCGGACGTAGCTCAGGATTGGGTGCCACGTCGGCGATCAGCGCGCGCAGCTTCTCGAAAGGATAGGGTTGCAGGCGATCCAGGTCGGCGTTCATTGGGCGGTCTTCATGGTTGGAGTGTCCTCAGATCAGAATCTGGTTGGGCATGGTTGTCTGCGTCTGATCACTGGTATTGCCGAGCGTCTCGACGATCGTGTTCTGCAGTCTGCGACACAGTTCGGGATCTGACAGAGCCTGATTATTTGCATCGGTTATGACGAATACGTCATCCACGCGCTCACCCAGAGTTACGATCTTGGCGTTCTGCACGTTGATATCGAAGTCCAGCAGTATGCGTCCCATACGTGCCAGCAGTCCTGGACGGTCGGGGGCGCTGAGCTCAAGAATCGTATGCTGGCGCTCGGGTGCATTGAAAATCGTTACTTCAGGAGCAAAGGAAAAATGCTTCAACTGGCGTGGCACAAGACGCTGGATGATTGACGGGTATGCGTCAGGATCGGCCAGTGCCTCAATCAGGTCATGCTTTATTTGACGAATACGTTCCGGACTGTCGCCGATAGAGCTGCCGTCGGCATCCAGCACAATGTAGGTATCGAGGCTGAACCGGTTGGTCGACGTAATGATCCGCGCGTCCTGAATGCTCAGGTTGAGCTGATCCATTGCCGCCACGGTCACTGCGAACAGATCGTGTTGCTCCGGGGTATAGATGAAGATCTGCGTAGCGCCCTCAAACTCGCGCTGGGCTGTTTCCTTTATCAGTACCAGTGGCCCGTTACGGTCGGGGTGCTGCACGATTGCCTCGGTATGCCAGGCAACATCACTGGCAGTGTGACGCAGGAAGTAATCTTCGCCCAATTGCTCCCAGAGCTCCTCGGCATCCTCTTCCTCGACACCGCTACGTACGAGAATATCCAGCGCCGCATGCTGAGTCTGGCGCACATGCTCTTCCCTGTCTGGCGGATTCTCCAGGCCGCGGCGCAGGGCGCGTTTGGTCTCTGTATAGAGCTGGCGGAGCAGGGAGGCACGCCAGGAGTTCCATAGCGTTGGATTGGTCGCATTGATGTCGGCGATGGTCAGTACATACAGGTAATCCAGCCGTACCTGATTGCCAATATGCAGAGCAAAATCGTGGATCACATGCGGATCGGAAATGTCCTTGCGCTGGGCTGTGGTTGACATGATCAGATGGTTTTCCACCAGCCAGCTGATCAGGTGTGAGTCCCAGGCAGGCAACTGGTGGCGCTGACAGAACGCCATGGCATCGACTGCGCCGAGTTCCGAGTGGTCACCGCCGCGGCCCTTGGCAATATCGTGGTACAGGCCGGCCATATACAGGAGGTCGGGTTTGGGCAGGCGACAGAAGATGCGCCAACCCAGCGGAAACTTTTCCTGGTACTCGGGCTGGTTCAGTTTGCGCAGGTGCTTGATCAGGTTGAGCGTATGCGCATCAACGGTATAGATGTGAAACAGATCGTGCTGCATCTGACCGACGATCTTGCCGAATTCAGGCAGATAACGGCCCAGAATGCCATAGCGGTTCATCCGGCGCAGATTGCGGTGGATGCCCTCCCGGCAACGGAACAGCTCCACAAACAGACTGGTGTTGCGAATGTCCGCTCGAAAGTCATCGTCGATCAATCGTCGATGGTCACGCAGCAGGCGAATGCTGTCGGCGCGCACGCCGCGGATTTGCGGGTTCTGCGCCATCAACAGGAATATTTCCAGCAGGGCGAAGGGCGTGCGTTTGAACACCTCGGGATGTGTCACTTCGATATAGTGGTTACGTATCTGGAAGCGCGCGTTCAACGGTTCGATCTCGGTCGTCTCGGCGTTGCGCAGCAGAATCTCCTCGAAGTGCTGCATCAGCAGGTCGTTGAGCTCCGACAGGGACATGACCGTTCTGTAGTACTTCTGCATGAAACGCTCGACGGCGAGCTTGCTGTCGTTGTCCTCATAGCCGAGCTGTTTGGCCAGCGTGCGCTGGTAGTCAAACAGCAGGCGATCTTCCGCCCGCCCGGCCAGATTGTGCAGGGCGAATCGGACCTGCCAGAGAAATGCCCGCCCGGCCGTCAGGATTCCGTACTCGGGCTCGTTGAGAAAGCCGCGGTCGACCAGTTCACGCAGGTCATTGGTACCAAAATGCCTGAGTGCCACCCAGCCAATGGTCTGTATGTCGCGCAAGCCGCCTGGTGAGCTTTTTACGTTGGGCTCAAGGTTGTACTCGGTATCGTTGAATTTGGCATGTCGGCGCTGCTGTTCGGATCGCTTGGCACGGAAGAACTCTGCGTCAGTCCACATGTGCTCGGCGCTGAGCGCCTCGATCATTGCCTGGCGCAGGCTCTCATCGCCTGAGAGGGTCCGCGACTCCATCAGGTTGGTGATCACGGTGATGTCGTTGCGCGCTTCGTCCTGACATTCGCTGATGGAGCGAACACTCTGGCCTACCTCAAGCCCGATATCCCAGAGAAGCATCAAGAACTGTTCTATGGAGTCGCGGTAGGCATCGGTATTGCTTTCGCGTAGCAGGATCAGTAGATCGATATCAGAATGTGGGTGCAGCTCACCACGGCCGTACCCGCCAACCGCAAGCAGCGCGATACCCGGCGTGTCGGTTGTGGCCTGAATCGACCACGCCTTGCGCAGTATCTGGTCGGTGAACCAGGCGCGCTCGTGGATCAGTTGGTGAATATCACGACCGCTCTCGAAGCGCGCACGTAAGACGGTATCCGCATTGCGAATAACTTTCTTGAATGCGCCCACCGGACTGCTCTTCAATGCCAGCTCGGCTTGAAACTGACCCGGGTCGAACAATTCGTTATCCACAGGACTACCCCGATTGTCGTTTACTGGAAGCTCTCTTCCTGGCGACGTGTGAGTACTTCGTAACCGTCCGCTGTCACGAGGATGGTGTGTTCCCATTGGGCGGAAAGCTTGCGGTCCTTGGTAATGGCAGTCCAGCCATCGCCAAGCAGTCGGGTTTCATGGCGGCCCTGATTGATCATTGGTTCGATGGTAAAGGTCATGCCTTCCTTGAGCTCCATCCCGGTGCCGGGGCGACCGTAATGCAGCACCTGAGGATCCTCATGAAAAACCTTGCCAATACCATGCCCGCAGTACTCGCGTACGACGCTGTAATGGTTCGCGTGTGCATGCTCCTGGATCACATGGCCGATATCTCCCAAGCGCGCGCCTGGACGAACCACTTCAATGCCCTTGTACATGCACTCCTGGGTAATCCGTGCCAGACGTTGCACCCACTCAGGTGTCTCGCCGACCAGAAACATCTTGCTGGTGTCGCCGTGATAACCATCCTTGATCACGGTGACATCAATATTCAGGGCGTCGCCGCTCTTGAGCTGCTTTTCGTTGGGAATGCCATGACACACGACGTGATTGATCGAGGTGCAGATTGACTTGGGGAACGGCACGCGGCCTGGCGCGCCGCCATAGTTGAGAGGCGCGGGTATGGCCTTCTGCACATTGACGATATGCTCGTGGCAGATGCGATCAAGCTCTTCGGTGGTGACGCCGGGTCTGACATGCTCACCGATCATTTCCAGCACCTCGGCCGCCAGGCGTCCGGCCACGCGCATGCCAGCTATATCTTCCGGTGTCTTGATGGTAACGGTCATTGCGGGATTCTCTTGGTTGTAACGCCTGCTGGCGAAGTAAACAATCGCGCAGTTTAACAGACATGCAGCGTGCTGTTGAGGGCTGCCGGGCGTGACCGCCGGGCATCTGCGCCTTTATCTGTTTCCGGTTGTATGGTATAAAGCGCCGCGCCTGAACAAAGATCCTCAGGCTAAAACTGAAACCACACACGTATCGACACATTGTCCTGGGTGCCCTCCGGGGTTGGACACTGGGATACGTGGAGGCCTAACCCGAAATACATTGGAGCTGTCATGACTCAAGTATCTATGCGCGATATGCTGAAGGCCGGTGCGCACTTCGGCCACCAGACCCGTTACTGGAACCCGAAAATGGGCAAGTACATTTTCGGCGCTCGTAACAAGATTCACATCATCAACCTCGAAAAAACCATGCCGATGTTCCACGATGCCCTGACCTTCGTAGAGAAGCTGGCATCAGGCAAGAACAAGGTTCTTTTCGTCGGCACCAAGCGGGCTGCCAGCAAGATCATTGCTGAAGAAGCAACTCGCGCCGGTATGCCCTATGTTGACCATCGCTGGTTGGGCGGCATGCTCACCAACTACAAGACCATCCGTGCATCGATCAAGCGTTTGCGCGACCTGGAAATCCAGGCCGAGGACGGCACCTTTACCAAGCTGACCAAGAAAGAAGCTTTGATGCGCACCCGCGATCTCGAGAAGCTCGATCGCAGCCTGGGCGGTATCAAGGATATGGGCGGCCTGCCCGATGCCATGTTCGTCATCGACGTTGATCACGAGCGCATTGCCATCACTGAAGCCAACAAGCTGGGTATCCCGGTTATCGGTATCGTCGATACCAACAGCAGCCCGGACGGCGTCGATTACGTCATCCCCGGCAACGATGACGCGATCCGCGCCATCAAGCTGTACGCTGCAGCCATGGCCGATGCCGTGCTGAGTGGCAAGAACAACGGTGGCGCCGGTGACGAGTTTGTCGAAGAGGCAGCTCCGGCCGCCGAGGCTTCCCAGGGCTAAGGTTATTTGTTAGCCGTTTGACGCCGTAACAAAAAGGGGGCCATGCCCCCTTTTTGCAATATAGTGAAAGCAACATGATACGGCTGCCGGCCAATGAACAGGCAGCCTCAAATCAAGCAAGTTAGAGGAACAACTCATGTCACAGATTTCTGCAGCTATGGTCAAGGAACTGCGCGAGCGCACTGGCCAGGGCATGATGGATTGCAAAAAGGCCCTTGAAGCCGCTGGTGGTGATATCGAAAAAGCGATCGACGATATGCGCTCTGCCGGTGCTATCAAGGCAGCCAAGAAGGCCGGTAACATTGCCGCTGAAGGTGCAATTGCTGCCAAGGTATCCGACGACGGCAAGACCGGCGTTATTATCGAAGTCAATTCCCAGACCGACTTTCTGGCACTTCAGGACGATTTCAAGAACTTCGTCAGCGAAAGCCTGGATGAGGCCGTCGCAGCTGGTTATACCGATGCAGCGCCATTGATTGCCGATCGGGAAACTGCCCGTGAAGCACTGGTCGCCAAGTGTGGCGAGAACGTCAATATCCGCCGTCTGACCCGCGTTGAAGGTGACGTGATTGGTGCCTACCTGCACGGTCACCGCATTGGTGTTCTGGTCACTCTCAAGGGTGGCGACGCAGAGCTGGCCAAAGACATCGCCATGCATGTTGCTGCCAGCAACCCGCAGTTCCTGGACCCGACTCAGGTGTCCGATGAGGCTGTTGCCAAGGAAAAGGAAATCTTCCTGGCTCTTAACGCGGAAAAAATTGCCGGCAAGCCAGAGAATATTGTTGAGAATATGGTCAAAGGCCGTATCAACAAGTTCCTGTCCGAGGCCAGCCTGGTCGAGCAGGCCTTTATCAAGGATCCAGATGTTAAAGTGGGTGAATTGGCCAAGAAAGCCGGTGCCGAGATCATCGACTTCGTACGTTACGAAGTGGGCGAGGGCATCGAGCGCGCTGAAGTCGATTTCGCTTCCGAAGTAGCCGCGCAGGTTGCGGCTACCAAGCAGTGATTATGCGATTGGAACGGCGCATGACAGGCCACCCGCGAGGTGGTCTGTAGTACGTGTTCAGATAGAGGCTTCCCGCGCAGGCGTGAAGCCTCTTTTTTAGGAAACTCTGAACAAGTGGCAACCACCATGACCTGGAGTATCACCCGGTTGTTGCGGTTGTAACTTGTTGAGCGTTTCGCCATTTACAGCAGGAGAGTCCAGATGGCCCAGGTACCCGGCAGTCGCCAGCCCAAGTACAAACGAATCCTACTCAAGCTAAGCGGTGAAGCCCTGATGGGCACCGAGGGTTTTGGTATTGACCCCAAGGTGCTGGATCGGATGTCACTGGAAATCGGTCAGCTGATCGGTATCGGTGTGCAGATCGGACTGGTCATCGGTGGTGGAAACCTGTTTCGTGGCGCGGCCCTGCACGCTGCCGGGATGGACAGGGTTACCGGCGATCACATGGGTATGCTGGCCACCGTCATGAACGCCCTGGCCATGCGGGACTCCCTGGAGCGCTCGAATATTCAGACCCGAGTGATGTCAGCAATTACCATGGAAGGCGTCACGGAGCATTACGATCGCCGCAAAGCGATGCGCTATCTTGCCGGTGGGGACGTGGTAATATTCTCCGCAGGTACGGGCAACCCCTTCTTCACCACCGATACCGCAGCCTGTCTGCGCGGTATCGAGGTTGACGCCGATCTGGTGCTCAAGGCGACCAAGGTTGATGGTGTATATAACGCTGACCCCATGAAAGATCCCAATGCCGAGCGGTTCGACAGTCTGACCTATGACCAGGTTCTGGACCTCAAGCTGGGCGTGATGGATCTGACCGCGATCTGCCTGATACGCGATCACAAGATGCCCCTGCGGGTATTTAATATGAACAAGCCAGGTGCGCTGCTCAATGCGGTAGTAGGCAGCGCCGAAGGAACATTGATCGAGGGTTGATAATGATCAACGAAATCAAGAAAGATGCGCAGGAGCGCATGAAAAAGTCAGTCGAATCTCTCGGCGGCGCCTTTGCCAAGATTCGTACTGGTCGGGCTCATCCGAGTATTCTCGATAGCGTCATGGTCTCCTACTACGGCAGCGATACGCCCCTGAAGCAGGTGGCTAATGTCAATGTCGAGGATTCCCGCACGCTGGCGCTAACGGTGTTTGACCGAAGCATGATTCAGGCTGTTGAAAAGGCCATCATGACCTCCGATCTGGGGCTTAATCCAGCCACGGCGGGCACTACTATCCGTATTCCGATGCCGGCACTCACCGAGGAAACCCGCAAGGGCTTCACCAAGACCGCGCGCTCCGAAGCTGAGAACGCGAGGGTTGCGGTGCGTAATATCCGTCGTGACGCACTGAGTTCACTCAAGGATCTGCAGAAGGAAAAGGAGATCAGCGAGGATGAGGAGCGTCGCGCTGCAGACGAGATCCAGAAGCTGACCGACAAATACATCGCCGAGATCGACAAGGCGCTGGAAGCCAAGGAAGTGGATCTCATGGCCATCTAAGGCCTGGATTCCTAACGCTTATTGATGAATGACAAGACTGCAACAGCACCCTCTTCGGTACCCCGTCATGTCGCCATCATCATGGATGGCAACAACCGCTGGGCACGCAAACGGTTAATGCCCGGGGTGGCAGGACACAAGGCCGGTGTGGATGCGGTAAAGGCGGCGATTGAGGTCTGTGGGGAGGACGGCGTCGAGGTGCTTACCCTCTTCGCTTTTTCCAGTGAGAACTGGCGTCGTCCAGAAGATGAAGTCGGGGCGCTGATGGAGCTGTTTCTTGGTGCGCTGCGCCGGGAAGTTCGACGCCTTCGTGAAAATGATATCCGTCTGCGTATCATCGGTGATCGTTCACGCTTCACCCCAGAATTGCGCAAGGCCATGCACGATGCCGAAGTCCTTACGCAAGGGTGCCGGCGAATGACCCTGGTCATTGCTGCCAATTATGGTGGGCAGTGGGATATCGCCCAGGCGGCACGCCAATTGGCATCCAGGGTTGCTACTGGGGAGCTTGATGCCGGGGCCATTACTGAAGCACATCTCGAGTCCTGTCTGAGTACCTCGGAGTGGCCGCTTCCGGATCTTTGCATTCGTACCGGAGGGGAACGCCGAATCAGCAATTTTCTACTATGGCAGATGGCCTACGCAGAGCTGTATTTCTCAGACCTGTTCTGGCCTGATTTCAAGCAGGAAGCTCTTCGCGAGGCGTTTGCGGACTTCGCCCGTCGCCAGCGGCGATTTGGCAAAACCAGTGACCAGATCGCAGGAGTGCAGACCTGATGCTCAAACAGCGAATCATTACAGCTGTCATCCTCGCACCACTGGCCATTGCCGGTTTTGTGTTTCTGGACGGCGCCGGTTTTGCACTGTTTGTCGGCGTGATTGTCGCACTGGGCGCGTGGGAATGGGCGCGACTGGCCGGTGAAACAACACAGAAGGGTCGTATCGTTTACGCGCTGGTGGTGGCGTTGTTCATGTTTGGCCTGTATCGCAATGCGTGGCCGGCTCATTATCTCTTTCTGCCCGCTCTGGCTTGGTGGCTGGCTGCTCTGGTATTGATCAGTCGTTATCCAAAAGGCCGGGGGCTATGGGCTGGATCCATGATCACTCAGTTGTTCGGGCTGCTGATTCTGCTGCCCGCCTGGTATGGCCTTGTCTGGCTGCGTGCCCAGGAGAGCGGTCTATGGCTCATCCTTGGGGTATTGATACTGATCTGGGCTGCTGACGTGGGCGCCTATATGGCAGGCAAGACCTGGGGGAGCCGCAAGCTTCTGCCTAGCGTCAGCCCGGGCAAGACTGTCGAGGGTTTGCTGGGCGGATTGGTTTTCACTCAAGCGCTGACGCTGGGTGTGTTGTTATATCTAGGGTGGGGAATGACGGCATTGCTGATGGGTCAGGTGACTGCCGCATTGGTTGTGCTGTTCTCCATTGTCGGTGACCTGACGGAAAGCATGTTCAAGCGCGAGCAGGGTCTCAAGGATAGCAGCAGTCTGCTCCCTGGCCACGGCGGTGTTCTTGACCGCATAGACAGTCTGACCGCAGCTGTACCTGTTTTCGCTCTATGCTGGATGGTTCTTGGGGAAAGACTGGCGTGAGTGTTTCCTGGGTAACGGTATTGGGCGCAACGGGTTCTATCGGGGTAAATACGCTCGATGTGATCGCTCGGTACCCGGAGCGTTTCGCTCTGTTTGCCTTGACCGGCCACAGCCGCATGGATGTACTGGAAGCTCAATGTTTGGCTCATCGCCCGCGGTATGCGGTGGTGGCCGATGATCAGCAGGCTGGGTTATTGCAAGCTCGTCTTCGCGGTGCCGGGTGCTCCACTGATGTGCTGGTTGGATCTGACGCGCTAGAGCAGGTCGCTTCAGCGGCGGATGTTGATGTAGTCATGGCAGCTATAGTTGGGGCTGCCGGCCTGCGTCCGACCCTGGCAGCAGTTCGCGCCGGCAAGCGAGTTCTGTTGGCCAACAAGGAAGCGCTGGTAATGTCCGGCGCTCTGTTCATGCAGGCAGTACAGGAAAGCGGTGCCGTGCTGCTCCCGATAGACAGCGAGCACAACGCGATTTTCCAGTGTTTGCCAGTCGACTATGCCCGCGGGATGGCCCAGGTGGGTGTGCGCCGCATCCTGCTTACCGCCTCCGGTGGCCCGTTCCGGGATATGTGTGCCGTCGATTTGAAATTGGTTACCCCGCAGCAGGCCTGCGCTCATCCCAACTGGTCGATGGGGCAAAAAATCTCCGTTGACTCGGCCAGCATGATGAACAAGGGACTCGAGTTGATCGAGGCTTCCTGGTTGTTCAACGTTCGGCCGGCGCAGATCGAGGTTGTGATACATCCCCAAAGCGTAGTGCATTCCCTGGTTGATTATATTGATGGGTCGGTCATTGCGCAGCTGGGTAACCCTGATATGCGAACGCCCATTGCCCATGCACTGGCCTGGCCCGAGCGCCTGGAGTCTGGTGTCAGTCCACTTGATCTGCTATCAATTGCACGCTTGGACTTTCGGCCACCTGATCCGCAGATGTTTCCCTGTCTGCGTCTTGCGAGGGAGGCAGCAGAGGCAGGTGGTACTGCCTGTGCTGTTCTCAACGCCGCAAATGAGGTGGCTGTTGATGCTTTCCTGACCGGCCGCATTGGTTTTACCGATATCCCTGTTATCATCGAGCACACGCTGGACCGCATGGCCTCCGAATCCGTTCAGGATCTGGATCACATCCTTCTGACCGACCGCCTTGCGCGCGAGCATTCGAATAACTGGCTGAGTAAGTATTTCTGACCAGCCGTTTTTGAACCAGTACCGCTGATCGATCGATCGGAACGCGGTATCCACTTTCCCTGAGCGAGGTACTGGATGGATCTCTTATTCACCCTGCTGGCAACCGTCGTAGCCTTGGGTCTGTTGGTGACAATTCACGAATATGGTCATTTCTGGGTGGCCAGGCGTTGTGGCGTAAAGGTTTTGCGCTTTTCCGTGGGGTTTGGTCCTGCGCTCTACAGCTGGCACGACAAGCGCGGCACTGAGTATGCGATTGCATCGATACCACTGGGTGGCTACGTCAAAATGCTGGACGAGCGGGAGGGTCCTGTGGATCCGGCCGAGCTCGATCAGGCCTTCAACCGCAAGGATGTCAAACAGCGTATCGCCATCGTGGCTGCCGGTCCCATTGCCAACTTTCTTCTTGCCATAGTCGCTTTCTGGTTTATTGCCGTGTTCGGTATCACAACCTTGGCGCCCGTGCTTGGCCCGGTAGAGCAGGGTAGTGTGGCAGCCCGCGCCGGTCTGGTCGAAGGATTGGAAGTCGTCGAGGTCGATGGCACGCCCACCCGTAGCTGGCAGGAGGTCAACCTCCAGTTGATCCGCAGGCTCGGGGAGACAGGCCAGATGCAGGTCAAGGCCGTTGAAGCCGGTAACGATGTGCCGCAGAACTACACGCTGGTGCTTACCGACTGGCTACGTGGCGCTGATCAGCCTGACCCTATCAGTGCGCTGGGATTGAGCACTTGGCAGCCCGATGTGCCTCCACTGGTTGGTCAGGTCAGTGATGGCGGGGCAGCTGAGGCAGCCGGTCTGCAGGCGGGTGACCTGATAGTGAGTATCGATGGCGACTCGGTGGATAACTGGCTCACGCAGGTGGTTCCAGCCATTCAGGCCAGTGCTGATCAACCATTGGAACTGGGTATCGAGCGTGATGGGCGTTTTCAGGTTTTGACTCTGGTGCCGCAAGGACGGGAACAGAACGGTCAGGTGTCAGGGTTCGCGGGTCTGGGTGTCGCTGCATTCGATTGGCCCGAGAGCATGATTCGTGAGATCGACTACAACCCTTTGGTTGCTGTTCCGGTAGCTGTAGGTAAAACCTGGGACATGACAGTGCTGACCCTGGAGTCACTGAAGAAGATGCTTACGGGGTTGGTCTCGGCAAAAAACTTGAGTGGCCCGATAACCATTGCTAAAGTGGCGGGCGCTTCGGCCAAGTCGGGACCTGAAAGTTTTCTTAACTTCATTGCCTACCTGAGCATTAGCCTGGGCGTGCTTAATTTACTGCCTATCCCGGTTCTGGATGGGGGACACCTAGTCTATTACACGGCTGAGTGGATCAGGGGCAAGCCGTTGTCCGAGCGGCTCCAGGCCTGGGGGTTGCAGATTGGGGTGGCGCTGATAGCCGGTGTGATGCTGTTTGCCATCTTCAATGATATAAGCCGCCTGGGTAGCTAGTCCGGACCGTATGAACACGAACTGCCGCACGCGGTGGATAGAATTTAACCAGTCAGCCAGAACGGATTTCATGAAACGTTACCTATTGCCTGCGCTATTGCTGATACTCCTCGCGCCAATGGCCCTTGCCGACGCCTTCCGTATCTCCGACATCCGCATTAATGGCCTGCAGCGGGTCTCCGCCGGCAGTGTCTTCGCCGCCCTGCCTCTCAATATCGGCGATCAGGTGGACGACCAGACGCTGGTGGAGGCGAGTCGCTCACTATTTCGCACGGGTTTCTTTCAGGATATTCAGCTTGGGCGCGACAGTAACGTCCTGGTGATCACCGTTGTCGAGCGGCCGTCCATTGCGGCTATCGAATTGGAGGGCAACAAGGCCATCGAAAGTGAAGACCTGCTTGATGGCCTGCGCCTCGCCGGTCTGTCGGAGGGTGAGATCTTTCAGCAGGCTACTCTTGAGGGGGTTCGCAACGAGCTGCTACGCCAGTATGTAGCTCAGGGCCGTTACTCGGCGGGCATCGAGACTGAAGTCATAGCCGAGCCCCGCAACCGGGTATCGATCAAGATTCAGATCGACGAGGGTTCTGTTGCCTCCATAAAGAACGTCAACGTGGTGGGTAACACAGTCTTCGATACCGAAGAGCTGGTTGACCTGTTCGAACTCAAGAGCAGTGGCTGGCTGTCTTTTCTGCGCAGCGACGATAAGTACTCCCGCGAAAAACTGTCAGGCGATCTGGAGCGACTGCGTTCCTGGTACCTGGACCGCGGCTATATCAACATGAATATCGCTTCCACCCAGGTGACCATCACTCCTGACAAGAAGAACGTCTATGTGACCGTCAACATCGACGAAGGCGAGCTTTATACCGTCAGCGACGTCAACCTGTCGGGTGATCTTATTGTTGCCGAAGACGAGGTGCGCCGACTGCTCCTGGTTGAGCCGGGACAGGTGTTTTCGCGTCAGGTCATGACCGCGACATCGGAACTGATTACCCGGCGTCTGGGTAACGAGGGTTATACCTTTGCCAACGTCAATGGTATTCCGGAAATCAACGAAGATGATCAGAGTGTGGGCGTAACGTTCTTTGTCGATCCCGGCAAGCGAGCCTATGTCAATCGGATCAACTTTCGCGGTAATACCAAGACCGAGGATGAAGTCCTGCGCCGTGAAATGCGCCAGATGGAGGGGGGCTGGGCTTCGACCTACCTCATCGACCAGTCCAAGGTTCGTCTCGAGCGCCTGGGCTTCTTCAAGGAAGTGGACGTTGAAACCGTGCCTGTGCCAGGTGCGGACGATCTTATCGACGTCAATTACACCGTTGAAGAACAACCCTCCGGCTCAATCACAGCAAGTCTGGGTTTTGCGCAGGGTACCGGCCTGATTCTGGGTGGCTCGATCAGTCAGAACAACTTTTTCGGTACAGGTAACCGGGTTAGTATCAGTGCCAACCGCTCTGATTATCAGACGGCGCTCTCATTCGGTTTTCTCGATCCCTATTTCACCGCTGACGGCGTAAGCCTGGGTTATAACGCCTTCTATCGGGCTACGGATTACGACAAGCTGAACGTTGATGTGTCGAGCTACTCGGTAGACTCCTACGGTGCGGGATTTAATATAGGCTACCCGATTAGCGATACATCCAGACTGTCCTTTGGCTTGAGTGCCCAGCAGGACGACATTCAGACCGGTAGTTTCACCGTTCAAGAAATCAATCAGTTTCTTGTTCGCGAAGGCGACAGCTTCACCAACTTCAAGTTTAACGCTGGCTGGTCTCAGTCGACCCTTAACAGAGGCGTCTTTCCTGATCGCGGTAGTTCGCAAAGCGTTAACTTCGAGACCACCATTCCCGGAAGTGATCTGTATTTCTACAAGATCGATTACCGGGCTCAGCGTTACTTTCCCCTTAACGACGCTTTCACCTTGCGCATGCATGGTAACCTCGGTTTTGCCCGCCGCTTCGGATCTACCGAGAGCGTGCCTTTCTACGAGCACTATTATGCGGGTGGTATCGGGTCGGTACGGGGCTACCGCGAGAGCTCTCTGGGTCCACGTAGTACTCCAGCAGTGGCTGATCCGGATAAAGATGAACTTCCTTTCGGCGGCAACATCAAAGTTGTTGGTGGTGGCGAGTTGATCTTCCCGGTTCCTTTCATCAAGGATCAGCGATCCCTGCGGACTGTACTTTTCCTGGACGCGGGTAATGTTTACGACACCTATTGCAGCAGAGACGTGCTGAGCAATGGTGAAGATAACCCCGGTTGCGGCGAAGTGGATCTGAGCAGTCTACGCTACAGCGCCGGCCTCGGACTTTCATGGTTGACGGCCCTCGGACCCCTGGGGTTCAGCCTTGCGGTACCGCTGAACAGCCAGTCCGAAGACGATACACAGGTATTCCAGTTTACCCTGGGTCAGACATTCTGATTCGGGACCCCTATCAAGTAACAGGAGCTCTAGAGTGCGCAAGTTTATTCAGGTTGCAATGATTTCCGCCCTGGTCATGGCCAGTTTTACCGTCTCTGCCGAGATGAAAATTGCAGTGCTCGATTATCAGATGGCATTGCTGGAGTCTGATGCAGCCAAGTCGTATTCAGTTGACGCCGAAAAGAAATTTGGTACCCAGTTACAGCGTTTGCGTAACCTCGAGGCCGAGGCCAAAAGGCTTCAGGAGCGCATGCAGCGTGATGGCGAGAAATTGGGTCAGACCGAGCTTGAGAAGCTTGACCTGGAATTTCGTCAAAAGGCGCGTGATTTCCAGACCGAGTCCAAGCAGTTGAACGAGGCCAAGGCCCGGGCCGATCGTGAGATGCTCGAAACCTTGAAGCCACGTCTGGACAAGGCAGTTGAAAGCGTTCTGCAAGGTGGTAGTTATGATCTGGTAATCGATCGAAGCGCAGTAGTCGACGTCAAGGCTGAGTACGATATTACGCGCCAGGTTATCGAGCGCCTGAACGCGACGCGTTGAGAAGACTGGTGAACTCGCCATTTCAGCTATCGCTTTCGACTATCGCCGAGATTGTCGACGCCCGGCTGGTCGGTAATCCGGACCAGCTCATCTGCGGGTTGGCAGCACTGCAGGACGCAGGTCCCAACCAACTCAGTTTTCTGTCAAGCAGTCAGTATCGCAAGTATCTGGGATCGACTGGCGCGGGCGCGGTGTTGCTTACCGAATCCGACGCTGGAGATTTCCCCGGTAATGCGCTGATTGTTGCCAATCCCTATGTTGCTTACGCTCGCCTTTCGCACCGCTTCGATCCCAAACCGCTGGCGGTACCGGGGATTCATCCCTCGGCCGTGGTAGAGGCGGACGCGCAGGTTGATCCAACTGCCAGCATTGGCCCCGGGGCGGTTATTTCCTCGGGTGCACAGGTCGGAGCGGGAACGGTGATCGGTGCGCAATGTTTTGTCGGCGCGCGCTCGGTTGTTGGTTCTGATGGTTGGCTGGCGCCGCGCGTGAGCATCTATCATGATGTTCATATTGGTGATCGGGTGGTCATTCAGTCTGGAGCCGTATTGGGTTCAGAAGGGTTTGGCTTTGCCAATGACAGAGGTCATTGGGAAAAAATCGCTCAGATCGGCGGCGTGGTTGTGGGAGATGACGTCGAGATTGGAGCCAATACCACGATTGACCGTGGTGCCTTGGCTGAAACTCGTATCGGTAATGGTGTGAAACTGGACAACCAGATTCACATTGCCCATAACGTGCACGTGGGTGATCACACGGCCATCGCCGCTTGTGTGGGAATTTCCGGCAGCACTCGCATTGGACGGCATTGCACCATCGCCGGGGGTGTGGGTATGGTCGGGCATATTGAGATTTGTGATAACGTTTTCGTCACGGGTATGACGATGGTTACGCGGTCTATCACTGAGCCCGGCGCCTATTCCTCAGGTACGGCGATGCAGCCTGCGGTTGAATGGCGCAAAAGTGTCGCCCGCTTCCGCCACCTTGATTCGCTGGCCAAAAAAGTCCAGCGACTTGAAAAAGAGCTCATGGCGGTGACTCGGGACTCTCAAGGCTCATCAGAGTCCTGAGCCGCGCCAGCAAGGCGCCTACTACTGTTTATTGCAAGGCCTGCTAATACATGGATATCAAGGAAATAAAAGAATACCTGCCCCACCGCTACCCCTTTTTGCTGGTGGACAGGGTCGTGGAACTGAATCTTGAATCCCGGAATATCCGTGCCTACAAGAATGTCTCGGTTAATGAGCCCTTTTTCAATGGTCATTTCCCCGAGCATCCGATTATGCCTGGTGTGCTGATCATCGAGGCGATGGCCCAGGCTGCTGGCCTGCTTGGTTTCAAGATGATGGACGTCAAGCCAGCCGATGGGACGCTTTACTATTTCGTCGGTTCCGACAAGTTGCGCTTTCGCCAACCGGTTGTACCAGGTGATCAGTTGCAGCTTGAAGCACAGCATTTGAGTAACCGTCGTGGCATCTGGAAGTTTGCCTGCCGCGCGACCGTGGACGGTAAGGAAGCCTGTTCGGGCGAAATTATCTGCGCGGAACACAAGGTATGAGTCGGATTCACCCTTTAGCTCTCGTCGATCCGGCTGCGCGCCTGGCCGATGACGTTGAAGTCGGTCCCTGGACACTGATTGGACCTGATGTGGAAATCGGCGCCGGAACGGTCATTGGGCCCCATGTCGTAGTGAAAGGGCCTACAACCATCGGTAAGCATAACCGTATTTTTCAGTTTTCCTCGGTAGGTGAAGACTGTCAGGACAAGAAGTACAACGGCGAGCCTACGCAGCTGATTATCGGTGACCACAACGTCATCCGTGAAGGGTGCACCCTGCATCGCGGCACCATCCAGGACCAGGGCATAACCCGCATAGGTAGCCATAATCTGCTGATGGCGTATGTGCATGTGGCCCACGACTGCATCGTGAACGACCACATCATCATGGCGAACAATGCCACTATCGCAGGGCATGTACATATCGGTGATGGTGCGATTCTTGGTGGTTATACAACGGTCCATCAGTTTTGCAAGTTGGGCGCATGGTCCATGAGTGCCGCCAACAGCGCTGTGTTCAAGGATATCCCAGCCTTTGTCATGGTCAGTGGAAATCCCGCAGGTGCACACGGCATGAACTTCGAGGGCATGCGACGCCGGGGTTACAGTCCCGAGCTCGTTGCTGCTCTGCGCAAGGCCTACAAGACGGTCTATCGCCAAGGTCTTACCCTTGCTGACGCTCTCAAGGAGCTGGAGGACAGCGCCAACCTGTACCCTGAAATAGCACTGTATCGTGACTCTATTATAGCTTCGACCCGTGGCATAACCCGCTAGCCATGAACGCAGATCATGCTCCGGCGGCACGGCCACTGCGTATCGCCCTGGTCGCCGGCGAAGCTTCTGGAGACACTCTGGGCGCCGGTCTTATTCAAGCCCTGAAGATATCCCACCCTGATGCCGTGTTCATTGGTATTGGCGGGCCCAGAATGATCGCTGAAGGGCTGCAAAGCCGGGTTCCCATGGAACGACTATCGGTCATGGGGTTGGTTGAGGTATTGGGCCGCCTGCGTGAACTGCTACGTATCCGTAAGGAGCTGGTCGCCTGGTTGATCGAACAAAAACCGGACGTATTTATCGGTATCGACGCACCCGACTTCACGTTGGGCGTCGAGCGCAAACTGCGTGAGGTCGGAATAGCGACGGTGCATTACGTCAGTCCTTCTGTCTGGGCATGGCGTGAAAAGCGTGTACTCGGCATCCAGAAATCCACTGATCTCATGTTGACGCTTTTCCCGTTCGAGGAAGAGGTCTATCGCAAGCATCAGGTTGCCGTTCGCTGCGTTGGCCACACCCTGGCCGACGAGATTCCATTACAACCCGACCGCGAGGCCGCCCGAGCTACTCTCGGCATCGCCCAGGATGCACAGTTGCTTGCCTTGATGCCGGGCAGCCGCAATGGTGAATTGCGAAAACTCGGGCTGCTGTTCTTGCAGACTGCCTCCTGGTGCCTGCAACGTGAACCGCAGTTACGTTTCGTGATGCCCTGCGCCAGTGAAGACCGGAAGCAGCAGATGCAGGCGATAATTGCCGAGAGCGGTATCGATCTGCCCCTGATTCTTCTGGATGGTCAGGCCCATCAGGCACTAGCCGCCTGTGATGCGGTGTTGATCGCCTCTGGTACCGCAACCCTCGAAGCCATGCTTTTTAAACGCCCTATGGTCGTTGCTTACCGCATGGCTGGGCTGACGTTCAAGATACTCAAGCGCCTGGTCAAGGTGGGTCATGTGTCCCTACCCAACCTGTTGGCCAAGCGTGAAGTGGTACCCGAGTTTCTTCAGGATGATGCCACCCCTGAAGCTATGGGACCTGCATTGCTGAAACTGCTGGCTCCGACTCCCGAGCGTGCGGAAACCCAGGAAATTTTCATGTGTTTGCATGAAATGCTCAGACGTAATGCTGATGAGGCTGCCGCCGAAGCGGTACTCGATCTGCTCAGGCAAAAGGGCAAACTGCAATGAGTCAAATACTCATGGACTGGAATCGGCCAGTCGGGGCTGAGCTGGTCGCTGGAGTCGACGAGGTAGGACGAGGACCGCTCTGCGGCGCGGTGGTTACAGCAGCCGTGATCCTTGATCCCGCGCGCCCCATCGAGGGTCTGAACGATTCCAAGAAACTGACTGAGGCAAAGCGCGAAGCCTTGTTCCCGATTATTCAGGAGCGCGCGCTGGCCTGGTTCATTGCCCGCGCAGAGGTTGAAGAGATTGACCGCCTGAACATTTTGCATGCGACCATGTTGGCAATGCAGCGAGCTGTTGCTGGCTTGTCCATTCAGCCGGATCGGGTTCTGGTTGACGGCAACCGTTGTCCGGTATTGCCTATGCGCAGCGAGCCGGTCATTCAGGGTGATGGGCGTGTTCCGGCCATTTCAGCTGCTTCAATTCTGGCTAAGGTGGCCAGAGACCGAGAAATGGTAGAGTTAGACCAGCTCTACCCCGGCTATGGCATAGCCCAACACAAGGGCTATCCCACTCCTGTTCATCTGGCTGCCCTGCGCGAACTAGGTGCCTCGGTTATCCATAGGCGCTCGTTCGCTCCGGTAAGACAAGCTCTAACTGTATCTGAATCTGAATCTTCTAAACTTGAGTCTCGGCAGCCCCAGCGCTAGAGTCCACGCCGACACGCTGCAATTACGTCCCTGTAAGCTCGACGATGGCATCCCTGCCATCGACGGTCTGCTTAGTTCTCAAGCCCTGCGTCTGCCGCCAGCTATCAAGCTGCTGATGAGAAAAGCAAAAGCCAAGGCATTGATATGTGTCTACTTTAGACCTTGGACCGCAAACCCAACCTCACTCCTTTGTCCGATGAGCGCACAGCCTGGCAGGGTGCAGAAAGTGTCTAAAACAAGGATGTTTTAGCCAAGCCTCCATGGACGGATTCACGGCGTCTTTCGGAACCTTGCCAGGGTGGGAGCTCCCAGACTCCGAGCCGGCCGGGGACCTTGATTCCGAAAGTGGGAGCCCGGCAGACCCAGACCGAAAGTCCACGCCGACACGCCGTAAATACGTCCATGTAGGCTCGACGATGGCATCCCTGCCATCGACGGTCGGCTTAGTACCCTCGCCCTGCGCCTGCCACGAGCCAATGAGTTGCCGGAGAGAGAACCCAGGGTGTTCCCGGACGAAAAGGCGGGGGCTTTTGACTTTGGATAGCAAATGCCATCCCTGGCGGTCGGGACTTGTGACAAGCCTCCATGGACCGATTCACGGCGTCTTTCGGAATCCTGCCTGGTTGGTAGCTCGCAGACTCCGAGTCTGCGGCCAGACCATTTCTGCACCAATGAGCAGGCAGCCCCAGTCTGAAAAACCACGCCTTCACAGTCGCTCTACCTGATCGGTTTTCTGTATTGCCGGTACTGGCTCGTCAGACCTGGTTGAAGGTCAAAATGGATTCCCGCCTTCGCGGGAATGACGGGAGTGAGGCTGGAAACGATCAGTATTGGTTGCCCGGCGCACAAGTGGTCCCCGGTAAGCCAAGCGCTGCCAGACAGAATTTCAGAGGCATAGTCTGCTAGCCCCCAACTCCCCTCACCGTTACAATCCCAGTCTTGTAGTAGCCCTCAGAAACAGGAATACCATGACCCACTCCTTCGTCCACTTGCGCGTCCACAGCGAGTATTCACTGGTCGACGGCATCGTCAAGATCAAGCCGCTGATCAAGACTGTGGCAGAGCAGGGGATGCCTGCAGTCGCAGTGACCGATCAGAACAACATGTGCAGTCTGGTCAAATTCTACAAAGCCGCCACAGCTGGCGGGATCAAGCCGATATCCGGTGTGGACGTCTGGCTGGTAGGTGATCACGACGAAAGCCAACTGACCCGTCTCAGTCTGCTGGCCATGAATCGCCAAGGCTATCGGAATCTGACTGAGCTTATTTCCCGCGGTTATACCGAGGGCCAACGTAACGGCGTGGTGACTATCCGCCGCGAATGGGTCGCCGAATCCAGCGAAGATGTCATAGCGTTGTCTGCAGCCCGCGAGGGCGAGATCGGCCAATCGCTGCTGTCCAACAACCCTCAGGAAGCCGACGCACTGCTGCAGTACTGGATGAAGGTCTTTCCCGGGCGCTTCTATCTCGAGCTACAGCGCACCAGTCGTCCCAACGATGAAGAGTATCTTCACGCCGCCGTTGATCTCGCGGTCAAGCATGACTGCCCGGTGGTAGCGACCAACGACGTGCGCTTCATCAAACGCGAAGATTATGAAGCCCACGAGACGCGGGTCTGTATTGGTGAGGGTCGCGCTCTGGATGACCCCCGGCGGGTGCGGCAATACAGCGAAGAGCAGTATCTCAAGACCCCACAGGAAATGGCCGAGCTGTTCAATGACATTCCTGAAGCTCTGGCCAACAGTGTCGAGATTGCCAAGCGTTGCAGCATAGACGTGCAGCTGGGCAAGAACTTCCTGCCGGCATTCCCAACGCCTGATGGCATGACCGAGGCCGAGTTCTTTCGCAAGGTCTCCTTTGAAGGCCTGGAAGAGCGTCTCAAGGTCGTTCTGCCGGCCGACTCTGACAATTATGAGGAGCGTCGCCAGGTCTATATCGACCGGTTGAATTTTGAGCTGGATATCATTATCCAGATGGAGTTCCCCGGTTACTTTCTGATCGTGATGGACTTCATCAAGTGGGCCAAGAACAACGGTGTGCCGGTAGGCCCGGGCCGAGGTTCGGGGGCAGGTTCGCTGGTCGCGTACTCCCTGCTGATTACCGATCTTGATCCGATGCAGTATGACCTGCTGTTCGAACGCTTCCTGAATCCCGAGCGGGTATCGATGCC
Organism: uncultured Halopseudomonas sp.; assembly: GCF_963977355.1. Taxonomy (NCBI): domain Bacteria; kingdom Pseudomonadati; phylum Pseudomonadota; class Gammaproteobacteria; order Pseudomonadales; family Pseudomonadaceae; genus Halopseudomonas; species uncultured Halopseudomonas sp. Next base: position 80,124 of record NZ_CAXBOV010000005.1, read on the forward strand.
CGACTTCGACGTCGACTTCTGCATGGAAGGTCGTGACCGGGTCATTGAGTATGTGGCTCAGACCTACGGACGCAACGCGGTATCGCAGATCATCACCTTCGGCACCATGGCCGCAAAAGCGGTAGTGCGTGACGTCGCGCGGGTTCAGGGCAAGTCATACGGATTGGCCGACAAGCTCTCGAAAATGATTCCGTTCGAAGTCGGCATGACCTTGGCCAAGGCCTTCGAGCAGGAAGAAATTCTGCGTGATTTTCTTGCGAACGACGAAGAAGCCCAGGAAATCTGGGATATGGCGCTCAAGCTTGAGGGTATTACCCGTAACGTCGGCAAGCACGCCGGCGGCGTAGTGATTGCTCCGACCAAACTGACCGATTTCTCGCCGCTCTACTGCGACGAGGCGGGCGGCGGCCTGGTAACCCAGTTCGACAAGGATGATGTGGAGTCCGCCGGCCTGGTGAAGTTCGACTTCCTGGGTCTGCGTACGCTGACAATCATCGATTGGGCGATGGATACGGTCAACCGTGTGCGCGCCAAGACAGGTGGCGAGCCGCTGGATATCAACTTTATCCCGCTTGATGATCAGCCGACCTACCAGATGTTGCAAAAGGCCGAAACCACTGCTGTGTTCCAGCTGGAATCGCGTGGCATGAAAGAGCTGATCAAGAAGCTCAAGCCCGATTGCCTGGAAGATCTTATCGCCCTTGTAGCCCTGTTCCGGCCCGGCCCGCTGCAGTCGGGCATGGTTGACGACTTCATAAATCGTAAACACGGACGGGAAATTCTGTCTTACCCGCATCCGAACTATCAGCTGGATAGTCTCAAGCCAGTGCTAGGGCCCACCTACGGCATTATCCTGTACCAGGAACAGGTTATGCAGATTGCCCAGGTAATGGCCGGTTATACCTTGGGTGGCGCCGACATGCTGCGCCGCGCCATGGGCAAGAAAAAGCCCGAAGAAATGGCCAAGCAGCGCCAGGTCTTTCTTGAAGGGTGCGAAAATAACGGTATTGATGCTGATCTGGCAGGTAACATCTTTGATCTTGTGGAGAAGTTCGCTGGATACGGCTTTAACAAGTCACACTCGGCTGCCTACGGTCTGGTGTCATACCAGACCGCCTGGCTAAAGGCGCATTACCCTGCGCCCTTTATGGCTGCGGTATTGTCGGCGGATATGCACAACACCGACAAGGTGGTCACGCTGATTGAAGAGTGCCGCAGCATGAAGCTGCGTCTCAAATCGCCTAACGTGAATATCTCCGAGTACAAGTTTACCGTCGATGACGAAGGTGACGTGGTTTACGGTCTGGGCGCTATCAAGGGCGTGGGTGAAGGACCAGTCGAGACCATCGTCGAGAAGCGCCGTGAAGGCGGTCCCTTCGTGGACCTCTTCGATTTCTGCGCACGGGTGGATCTCAAACGCATCAACAAGCGGGTCATGGAAGCATTGATTCGCTCAGGCGCGCTGGATAGCCTGGGCCCTTTCTTTGACACCGACCAGCCGTCCTTCCTCAAGCAGATTGATCGCAATCGCGCATCCTTGATGGCGGCTATGGAAGAGGCAATCGCGTCGGCCGAGCAAACTGCCAAAAGTGCTGATAGCGGCCACGCGGATCTGTTCGGCGACCTGCTTGGGCCATCTACTGAACGGGACGTGTATGAGGCCTATCGCGGTGCACGGGAATGGTCTTTTAAGGAGCGCCTGCGGGGCGAAAAGGAAACCCTCGGTCTGTATCTGACAGGCCATCCGATCGATGAATATGAAAAAGAAATCCGTCGTTTTGCGCGACAGCGGATTATTGATCTCAAGCCTTCCCGGGACAGCCAGACAATAGCCGGCCTGGTATTCGACCTGCGAGTGATGAAAAGTAAGCGGGGGGACAAGATGGGTTTTGTCACCCTGGATGACCGCTCTTCGAGAATTGAAGTTTCCTTGTATGCCGAGGCCTATCAATCGGCCCAGGCACTGTTGCAAAAGGATGCGCTGCTGGTAGTCGAGGGCGAAGTTTCACAGGATGATTTTTCCGGGGGACTGCGGATGCGGGTCAAGCGGGTGATGAGTCTTGAAGATGCCCGTACGACTCTGCTCGACAGCGTACGGATCAGTCTGAATACCAGTCGCCATGGCCCGGAAAGCCTGGGCAAGATCGCCAGTATTCTGCAAAAGCATCCCGGTCATTGCGCGGTGACCATTGACCTTCAACGCCCGGATGCAGCTGCCGAGTTGCGTCTCGGCGAGACCTGGCGGGTTGAACCGGCAGATGACCTGGTGCAGGGATTACGTGACCAACTAGGTAAAGATAGCGTCTCACTGCACTATAGATAACAAGCCATAAGGGGTGTTGGCTCGACGTCGGGCCGCCAATCCCTTAAGGTAATGCAAAAATCGTACGCCCTGTCGCGGGGCCCACGTGGATGATGGATGCTTATGAGTAAGAGCCAGAAATACCTGGAGTTCGAACAGCCTATAGCCGATCTGCAGGCCAAGATCGAGGAGCTGCGGCTGGTAGGCAGCGACAACTCCCTGAATATTACTGACGAGATCTCCCGTCTTCAGGACAAAAGTCGCTCATTGACCGAAAGTATTTTCGGTAACCTGAGCAGCTGGCAGATTGCCCAGATGGCACGTCATCCCCAGCGTCCCTACACCCTGGATTACATCAGCCATATTTTCACCGACTTCGAAGAGCTGCACGGCGATCGACACTTTGCCGACGACGCAGCGATCGTCGGCGGCATCGCCCGTCTGGATGGTCGACCCGTCATGGTTATTGGCCACCAGAAAGGGCGCGATGTAAAAGAGAAGGTGCGTCGTAACTTTGGCATGCCCAAGCCTGAAGGCTACCGCAAGGCCTGCCGTCTCATGCAGATGGCTGAGCGCTTCAAGATGCCGCTGCTGACTTTTATCGATACCCCGGGTGCCTATCCGGGTATTGATGCAGAAGAGCGTGGTCAGAGTGAAGCCATTGCCTGGAACCTGCAGGTCATGGCGCGTTTGAAAACGCCCATTATCGCGACGGTCATTGGCGAGGGCGGCTCCGGCGGAGCACTTGCTATTGGTGTATGTGATCGGCTGATGATGCTGCAGTATTCCACCTACGCGGTTATTTCACCTGAGGGCTGCGCCTCGATTCTCTGGAAGAAATCGGAAAAGGCAGCTGACGCCGCCGAAGCCATGGGGATCACCGCAGAGCGTCTCAAGGAGCTCAAGCTGGTTGATAACCTGATTGCCGAGCCTCTTGGCGGCGCGCATCGTACGCCCGAAGAGATGGCAGCACGCATCAAGGCGCAGTTGCTGGTAGAGCTGGACGCCCTCGAAGCGCTTCCCGCTGATGAGCTGCTCGAGCGTCGTTATGACCGCCTGATGGCATTTGGTCTGAAGTAGATGCTATCCCCGCAGGAGCTGCTCAGGCAGTTGCTGCCCTGCACGGATGCCCGGACCTGGTGGTTGGGGTTGTCCGGTGGCATGGACTCGATGGTACTGCTCGATGCGCTTGTTGAGTTGAGCCGCGAGCATCCCCTCCCTCCCTTGCGTGCAATTCACGTCCACCACGGCCTGCATCCTGACGCTGACGGCTGGGCTGAGCATTGTGCCCGTGAGTGCGAAGCAAGGCAGGTTCCCCTGGTGGTCGAGCGGGTTCACCTGGCGCCTGGCGCTAGCATCGAAGCCCAGGCCCGTGATGCCCGTTATGCCGCCTTTGCTCGTCATATGGGCAAAGATGATTGCCTGCTGCTCGCCCACCACCGGGAAGATCAGTTGGAAACGTTGCTGTTCAGAATGCTGCGTGGCACCGGTCTGCGCGGACTGGCTGGCATGCCATCCAAGAGGGCTCTTGCCCGTGGCAGGCTGGTCAGACCCCTGCTTGAACAGTCACGCAGTGAATTGCAGCTCTGGGCTCGGGCGCGCGACCTGACCTGGGTAGAAGATCCTGCCAACAGTGACCCCCGGTTTGCCCGCAGTGCGCTGCGTCACAACCTGTTGCCGGCCCTGCGGCAGGGATGGCCGACAGTTGATAAAAGTCTGCTGACCCTCGCGCGGCATGCTCGAGAGGCGAATGAACTGCTTGATGAGCGAGCAGCGGAGGATATGCAGTTATTGACGTCCGGTATTGAGGATCTCTGGCTGGCGCACTGGCCAAGTCTTTCTGTTGCAGGGCTGCTGGCGCTGTCCACTGCGCGGCGTAACAATGTGCTGCGTTATTGGCTGCGCCTCCATGGCTGCAGCCTGTCTGAGCGTCGCCTGCATGCCCTTGATCAGCAGCTTGATGGAGCTAGTGATAGTCAGCCCTTGGTCGAGCTTGAGGATGGGAGGCTATGTCGTTCATCGGGTAGGCTGTGGCTCTTGCTGGGTAGGGAGCTTTCACCCTTGGATGTCCAGCCCATTTTGTCCCAGGGGTGGGTGATCCTGGCGCCTGACAACGGTGCGCTGCTGGTCCATTTGCCTGCCGTTGCATCAAGAGATCTGGATAAATGGAACGTGCGCTATCGTAAGGGCGGAGAGGTAATTCGGCTCGCAGGCAGACCCACTCAGTCGCTGAAAAATCTGATGCAAGAGGCGGGTCTGCCAGCGTGGCTGCGGGCTAGAATCCCCCTTGTTTACCACGGCCAGGAGCTGGTTTCGGTGGGGGGGCGCTGGAACAATGAAACCTATTTACTAAGCCATGCGGGTGAAGACTGGAGCCTCCGCTGGGAACCGGCCGAACAATTCACGCGAAGTGCCCAGACTGATTCAGAGCAGTAGGCTTGTACGTATCGGCTGCAAGCGGCGGTCAGCGTACTTTTGGCGGCACTTGCGGATTGAGCAATTCGGGGGTGTCTGGTATCCTGACTTCCCATCTTGACGAGACTTTGGGAATCAGCAATTGCTTCCCCCGGCCTCCCTTCGATTCCCTGCGGCAAGACCGCTTAACAGATCAATCAACGGGTTTTTCATGACGCGCTACATCTTCGTCACGGGTGGTGTTGTATCTTCTTTGGGCAAAGGCATTGCCTCTGCTTCCCTGGCCGCCATCCTTGAGGCTCGGGGTCTGAAAGTCACGATGCTCAAGCTGGATCCCTATATCAACGTTGATCCGGGCACCATGAGTCCGTTCCAGCATGGTGAAGTCTTCGTGACCCATGATGGCGCCGAGACCGATCTGGATCTGGGCCACTACGAGCGCTTCGTTTCCGCCACCATGAGCCGGGCCAATAACTTCACTACCGGTCGGGTCTACGAGGAAGTGCTGCGCAAGGAACGCCGGGGTGATTATCTGGGTGCAACCATCCAGGTGATTCCGCACATCACTGACGAGATCAAGAGCCGCATCATCAAGGGCGCCGGTGATGCTGATATTGCCATGGTCGAAATCGGCGGTACGGTGGGTGACATCGAATCCCAGCCGTTCCTTGAGGCTATTCGCCAGTTGCGTATCGAGGTCGGTGCCAAGCGCGCCATGCTGATGCACCTGACGCTGGTGCCCTACATTGCCACTGCCGGTGAAACCAAGACCAAACCCACCCAGCATTCGGTCAAGGAGCTGCGTTCCATCGGCTTGCAGCCCGATGTGTTGATTTGCCGCTCAGATCATCCCATTGATTTGTCCTCACGACGCAAGATCGCCCTTTTCACCAACGTGGAAGAGCGTGCGGTGATCGGTCTTGAGGATGTCGATACCATTTACCGAATTCCCGCAGTACTGCATGCCCAGGGCCTGGATGACTTCGTTATTGAGCGTTTTGGCATGGATTGCGGTCCGGCAGATCTGTCCGAGTGGGATAGGGTCGTTGCTGGCAAGCTGTATCCCAACAAGGAAGTCACCATTGCCATGGTCGGCAAGTACATGGAGTTGCTGGAGGCCTACAAGTCGCTTATCGAAGCCCTGAGTCACGCTGGGATTCAGAGCCAGACCAAGGTCACCATGCGCTACATCGATTCCGAAGAGATCGAATTCAAGGGTCTCGGTATTCTTGAGGGTGTGGATGCCATTCTGGTACCCGGCGGCTTCGGCCTGCGTGGTGTGGAAGGCAAGATCGCCGCGGTGCGTCACGCTCGCGAGAACAAGATACCCTATCTGGGTATTTGCCTGGGCATGCAGGTGGCGGTCATTGAGTACGCGCGTAGCGTGCTCGGCTGGGCCGACGCCAACTCGACCGAGTTCGACAAGACCAGTACTCACCCGGTTGTCGGGCTGATCACCGAATGGGAAAACGCTGCCGGTGATCGCCAATTGCGTACCGAAGAGTCGGATCTTGGCGGCACCATGCGGCTGGGTGGTCAGGAATGCAATCTGACGCCGGGCTCCAGTGCCCATGCCTGCTATGGCAAGGATGTGATCGTCGAGCGGCATCGCCACCGTTACGAGGTGAACAATAATCTGTTGCCCGAGCTCGAGGCGGGCGGGCTGAAGGTCACTGGTCGCTCTGTTGATGGCGCGCTGGTTGAAGTCATCGAAGTTGGTGATCATCCCTGGTTTGTGGCCTGCCAGTTTCATCCGGAGTTCACCTCGACGCCGCGCTACGGGCACCCGCTGTTCAGTGGTTTCATCCAGGCGGCGCTCGCCCAGCACAAACTCAAGAGCTGAGGTATGCAGATGCAACACAAGACTATCCAGGTCGGGGCAATCGAGATCGCCAATGACAAGCCCTTTGTGCTGTTTGGCGGCATGAACGTCCTGGAGTCACGGGACATGGCCATGCAGATATGCGAAACCTATGTCAGTGTGACCGAGAAACTGGGTATTCCATACGTTTTTAAGGCCAGTTTCGACAAGGCCAATCGTTCCTCGATCAATTCCTACCGCGGCCCCGGTCTTGACGAGGGGCTGAAGATTTTCGAAGAGATCAAACAGACCTTCAATGTTCCGATCATCACTGATGTGCACGAGCCCCACCAAGCGGCACCGGTGGCAGAGGTCTGTGACATTATCCAGTTACCGGCTTTTCTCTCTCGTCAGACCGATCTGGTTGTGGCTATGGCCAAAACCGGAGCAGTGATCAATATCAAGAAGGCGCAGTTTCTGGCCCCACAGGAAATGCAGCATATTCTGACCAAATGCGAAGAGGCCGGTAACGACCAGCTCATACTCTGTGAGCGTGGCTCCAGCTTTGGTTACAACAACCTGGTGGTCGACATGCTGGGTTTCGGCATCATGAAGCAGTTTGGCTATCCGGTCTTTTTTGACGTTACCCATGCCTTGCAGATGCCAGGTGGTCGCAGTGATTCGGCAGGTGGTCGGCGCGCCCAGGTGACCGATCTGGCCAAGGCGGGCATGAGTCAGGGCCTCGGAGGATTGTTTCTCGAAGCGCACCCCGATCCGGACAACGCCAAGTGCGACGGTCCCTGTGCATTGAGACTGGATCGGCTTGAGCCGTTTCTGACTCAGCTCAAGGCATTGGATGATCTGGTCAAGGGTTTCCCGGTGCTGGAAACCGCCTGATAATCCGTCCCTATTACATACACAGTCTTTCAGTTAGATGGAGCAAGTAGCAACCATGGCAAAGATCATTGATATCAAGGGTCGGGAAGTTCTCGATTCGCGCGGCAACCCTACTGTTGAAGCTGACGTTACCCTGGACGGTGGCGCGTTTGGCAGTGCCTGCGCTCCCTCTGGTGCTTCCACCGGCTCACGGGAAGCCCTGGAACTGCGTGATGGCGACAAGAGCCGTTACATGGGCAAGGGTGTCCTCAAGGCTGTCGCCAATATCAATGGTCCCATTCGCGAGCTGCTGGTGGGCCGGGATGCCACTGATCAGGCCGGTCTGGACCGCGCGATGATCGAGCTCGACGCTACCGAGAACAAGGCTACCCTGGGCGCAAATGCAATCCTTGCTGTTTCCCTGGCTGCTGCCAAGGCGGCTGCCCAGGCCAAGGGTGTTCCGCTGTACGCACACATTGCTGATTTGAACGGCACGCCCGGTGAATATTCAATGCCCGTTCCGATGATGAACATCATCAACGGTGGTGAGCATGCTGACAACAATGTGGATATTCAGGAGTTCATGGTTCAGCCAGTTGGTGCCAAGAGCTTCGCTGACGCATTGCGCATGGGCGCCGAGATATTTCACCACCTCAAGGCAGTACTGAAGGCCCGTGGCCTGAGCACTTCCGTAGGTGACGAGGGCGGTTTCGCACCTAATCTCGCATCGAATGAAGACGCGCTGGCGGCGATTGCCGAAGCAGTTGCCAATGCCGGTTATACCCTGGGTGATGACGTGACTCTCGCACTGGATTGCGCCTCCAGCGAATTCTACAAGAACGGCAAGTATGATTTGGCTGGCGAAGGACAAGTGTTCGATGCCGCCGGTTTTGCCGATTACCTGGCTGGTCTTACCGAGCGTTATCCGATCATCTCCATCGAAGATGGTATGGATGAGTCCGACTGGGCTGGCTGGAAAATCCTGACCCAGAAGATCGGCGACAAGGTGCAACTGGTAGGTGATGACCTGTTTGTGACTAACACCAAGATCCTCAAGCGCGGTATTGATGAGTCCATCGGTAACTCGATTCTGATCAAGTTCAACCAGATCGGCTCGTTGACCGAAACCCTGGAGGCTATTCAGATGGCCAAAGCGGCCGGCTTCACTGCGGTGATTTCCCATCGCTCGGGCGAGACTGAGGACAGCACCATCGCTGACCTAGCCGTAGGCACCTCCGCCGGTCAGATCAAGACCGGATCCCTATGCCGCTCTGACCGCGTAGCCAAATACAACCAGTTACTGCGTATCGAAGAGCAGTTGCAGGGCAAGGCCAAGTACAACGGCCGCGCCGAGTTCCGTAGCTGAGCGGCAAATCTAATGATGGCCATCACGGCGCTATACACCAACCTGAAGCCAAAGCCAGCCCCTAGAGGGTTGCTTTGCCTGTTTGTTGCACATTGCGGTGAAGCGCGGTGAAATGGCTATGGCTAGCCGCATTGCTGTTGTTGGCCGGGCTACAGTATCGTCTCTGGGTAGGCGAGGGCAGTCTCGCCCATGTGGCTCAGCTAAAACAGGAGATCGCTGAACAAGCACGCGTGAACGAAGAGCTTCTGGAGCGTAATCGAGTGCTTACTGCCGAAGTCAGGGAGCTGAAGCAGGGCCTGGAAACGGTTGAGGAGCGTGCCCGGCACGAGCTGGGCATGATCCGTGAGGGCGAAACGCTGTTTCAATTGAGCACCGATTGATGAACACACCCGTGTCCTTCTGGGTGGTCATTCCCGCCGCGGGTATCGGCTCACGCATGCAGGCAGACCGGCCCAAGCAATATCTGCCATTGGGTGATCGGTTGCTTATCGAGCATACCCTCGACTGCTTTCTGGATCGGCCCGGTCTCAAGGGGCTCATCGTCTGTCTTTCCGCTGCTGATCGCTGGTGGGATGATCTGGATTGTGCCACGGACACGCGTATTCAAAGAGTCCTTGGTGGCAGAGACCGTGCAGACTCGGTTCTGGCTGGCCTCAAGGCGCTATTGCGGCAGGGGGCGGGCAGCAGCGACTGGGTGCTGGTGCACGATGCGGCCCGTCCCAATCTCGCGGCAACAGATTTGCACAAGCTGCTCAATACCCTGGCCGATGATCCCGTTGGCGGGCTCTTGGCGGTGCCGGTGCGCGATACTCTGAAATGCGTCGGTGCCGATGGCCGGGTGGCATCTACCCCTGATCGCTCCCTTTACTGGCAGGCTTATACCCCCCAGATGTTTCGCCTCGGTGCGTTGCACGACGCCTTGACCCAGGCGCTGGCTAACGGCGCGGTCATTACTGATGAAGCTTCGGCGATGGAATATTCTGGCCAGGCGCCCCGTCTGGTCGAGGGTCGTTCGGACAATATCAAGGTCACCCGTCCCGAAGACCTTGAGTGGTTGGCCCGACTCCGCGACTAGGTCTGCAGCTCTGTTCCCCCAGCTTTTCCAAAGTCTTTCCATGCTTAGGTATTAGTCCTGTCAGGGGCTTTATTTGCTTTGCTGCTTTGCTCTTTTCTGCCATCCGTCTCTCCACTACAAAATCCCGTTGACCGACTTGGCGTCGGTGATATGCTGTATAGATATACAGTATTTTGGAGTGGTGATTATGGGCGTCGTTGCTCTTGATACCCTGCTACAGCAACAACATGTGTGGAGAGGCCAGCCCACCGGCTTGCCGGCCACCGTTCAGCCTACCGGTCACGCAGCTCTTGACGCTGTACTGCCAGCCGCTGGCTGGCCGGACGCCGCATTGAGCGAAATTCTTCACGCCCGTGATGGTATGGGTGAACTGCAATTGCTCTGGCCGACCCTGGCCCGACTGAGTAATGCGGGCGAACGCATCATGTTGGTAGCTCCGCCATTCGTTCCCTATATTCCGGCATGGAGAGCCGCGGGTGTGGACGAGCGGCAGCTGGTGATGGTGGATGCAACAGAAGATCAGTCGTTGTGGACCGTGGAGCAATGTCTGCGTTCAGGTTGCTGTGGAGCGGTCATCTGTTGGCCTCAACGTGCTGGTGACAGAGCATTGCGGCGCATTCAGGTGGCTGCGGAGACGGGAGAAACCTTGGCCTTTGCCTATCGTCCGCTGGCTGAATCGGTTAACCCTTCACCGGCAGCGTTGCGGCTGGTCTTTGACGACGTCCCCGGCCAGGTCAGAATACTCAAGTGCCGGGGCGGTCGACCGCCGGCGGGCACGTTAAGCATTCAGGCAGGTCGTTGATACCATGCGTTGGGCCTGCATACTTTTTCCCCAGCTTGCACTTGATGGCGTTCTTCGTAGCCGCGAAGACCCCGCTGCGGCTCTGGCTTTGATAGCTGGTCCGACGCAACGACGGGTACTGCAGACAGTCACTCCGGCTGCCAGGGAACTAGGTCTACGCCCAGGCATGTCGCTTACAGCAGCCAGGGCTTTGACTGATGCGTTTGTGTCAGCCGAATACGATGAGAAGCAGATAGGGCACTGGCATCAGCTCCTGGCAGCCTGGGCGTATCGTTATAGCTCCCATGTGAGTCTTAATTATCCACGCACATTGCTTCTGGAGGTGCAGTCGAGCATGGGGTTGTTTGGTCCTTGGCCACGCTTTGAGCAACGCTTGCGAGATGAGCTTGACACCATGGGTTTTCGTCATCGTATAGCCCTGGCGCCTAATCCTGCTGCCGCACGCATGCTAGCTAATAGTCATGACGGAATAGCCGTCGCTGACCGGCATGCGCTATGTGAGATGCTCGGGCATATGTCGGTTGAGCGCATAGGCCTACCTGATGAATCGGCAACGGCGTTATCGCGAATGGGCCTGCGACGACTACAGCAGGTTCTGGCGTTGCCGCGAGCAACCCTGGCCAGACGCTTTCCCGAGACGGTTCTTAGGCATATTGACACCTTGCTGGGGGATCGCCCGCTGGTGCTTGATTGCTACGCACCGCCGGATTGTTTCGATAGTCGCCTGGAGCTCAACTTTGACGTCGAATCAAATCAGGCGCTGTTTTTTCCGGTCAAAAGGCTGGTCTCTGACCTGGCAGCGTTTCTTGCCGGTCGCGACAGCGGGGTGCTGCGCTTTATGCTGCACCTTGAGCACCGCAACCTGGAAGATACTCAACTACCCATTGGCTTGTTGGCCGCTGAACGCGATGCCGAGATGCTTTTTGAGTTGACTCGCGGTCGTCTCGAACCATTGCAGATAGCTGCGCCAGTGCAGGCTGTTCGTCTGGTTGCGCGGGACTTGCCTCACTTTGTACCCCGGTCATCCCAGCTCTTCGAGGACCGGCCGCAGCAGACTCTGCTCTGGGAGCAATTGCGAGAACGGCTGCGGGCTCGCCTGGGCGATGATGCGGTGCTCGATATATGCGGCCATCCGGACCATCGACCCGAACAGGCCTGGCGCCAACAAACAGCGGGTAGAACCGAACTTCCAATTGATTATCCGCTGCGTCCAGGTTGGTTGCTCGCCGAGCCCGTTGCCTTGACTTGCGATCCAGCGCAAATACTCGCAGGCCCGGAACGTATTGAGTCCGGTTGGTGGGATGGAGGCGATGTTCGCCGTGATTACTACCTGATCAGAACCGATCTGGGTCAGTTGGCCTGGGCATTTAGGCCCGTCGGCCAGGCAGGTCCTTACTGGCTGCATGGCTGGTTTGCATGAGCGGTTATGCAGAGCTGCACTGCCTGTCGAATTTTTCTTTTCAGCGCGGCGCCTCAAGCGCCACAGAATTGTTCGAGCGCGCCGTGCAGCATGGTTATAAAGCGCTGGCGGTGACGGATGAATGCACCATGGCTGGCATCGTCCGGGCCTGGCAGGCTGCCGAGGAAAATCAGCTACAGCTGATTATCGGCAGTGAAATGCAGATAGAGTCTGGTCCGAAAGTAGTGCTGCTGGCGGAGAGCCTCATCGGTTATCAGGTGCTCTGCGATCTGATTACCCGAGCCCGACGCCGGGCTGGGAAGGGAGAATATCGCTTGCTCGCCGAGGATTTTGATCAGCCGCTGCAGGGCCTGCTAGCGTTATGGGTTCCCGACCTTGGGATAGAAGAATCACAGGGTGTATGGCTCAAGGAACGCTTTGCCGAATCGCTCTGGTTGGCCGTTGAACTGCATTGCGGACCTGACGACAGGGCACGGCTACAGGCATTGCTGGCCTGCGCTGAACGGTTACGGATTACCCCGGTGGCTGCCGGTGATGTACATATGCATGCCCGAGGGCGGCGTGCATTGCAGGATACGATGACGGCTATTCGCTACCACTGCACTGTGGCTGAGGCCGGTCTGCGGTTATTTCCCAACGGCGAGCGCCACCTGCGCAGCCCTCAGTTGCTGGCGGAAACGTATCCCGGTTTTCTGCTGGAAGAGACACTCATAATCGCCAGGCGCTGTCAGTTCGATCTGGGTCAGTTGCGTTATCAGTATCCACGGGAACTGGTGCCCGAGGGCCGCACCCCCAGCCAGTGGCTAAGACATCTGACAGAGGAAGGGATTGCCTGGCGCTGGCCCCAGGGTGCTACTGCCAAGGTGCGCCAACAAATAGACAACGAATTGGAACTGATTTCAGAGCTCGAATACGAAAGCTATTTTCTGACAGTGCATGACATCGTTCGCTTTGCCCGCAGCAGGCATATTCTCTGTCAGGGGCGCGGTTCGGCAGCAAACTCGGCGGTCTGTTTTGCACTGGGTGTTACCGAAATCGACCCGGCTAGGATGAACATGCTGTTCGAGCGCTTTCTGTCCCGCGAGCGCAATGAGCCACCTGATATCGACGTGGATTTTGAGCATGACCGTCGTGAGGAGGTGATCCAGTACGTGTTTCAGCGTTATGGACGCAATCGGGCCGCTTTGACCGCGGTAGCCAGTTCCTATAGGGGCGCCGGAGCACTGCGTGATGTTGCCAGAACCCTTGGGCTGCCCGCTGATCAGGTGAGTGCCTTGGCCGAGTGTTGTGGTCGCTGGAGCAGCAAGATACCCAGCCCCGAACGGTTGCTCGAAGCTGGATTTGATCCCGATAATCCGATATTGCACAGGGTGCTGACGCTGACCGAGCAACTGATAGGCTTTCCCCGCCACCTGTCGCAACACCCGGGAGGCTTTGTGATCTCCGAACAGCCGTTGCAGACCCTGGTCCCGGTGGAGAATGCTGCCATGGATGATCGGACCATCATCCAGTGGGACAAGGATGATCTGGACAAGGTCGGCCTGCTCAAGGTGGATATCCTCGCCCTGGGTATGCTCAGCGCGCTGCGGCGCAGCTTTGATCTGCTAAGGGATTATCGCCAACTGGATCTGACACTGGCGACCATTCCGGCTGAGGATAAAGCAACCTACGACATGCTCGGACGGGCCGATACCGTCGGCGTGTTCCAGATTGAGTCCAGGGCGCAGATGGCAATGCTGCCCCGGTTAAAACCCAGAACTTTTTATGATCTGGTCATTGAGGTGGCCATTGTACGCCCGGGTCCTATACAGGGTGACATGGTGCATCCCTACCTGCGCAGGCGTAATGGTGAGGAGCCAGTGGTCTATCCCTCCGAAGCGCTCAAGGAGGTATTTGAACGTACCCTGGGCGTACCGCTGTTTCAGGAGCAGGTGATGGAAATGGCCATCGTCGCTGCTGGTTACTCGGCCGGGGAGGCCGATCAGTTGCGTCGCTCAATGGCGGCCTGGAAGCGACGGGGTGGTCTGGAGCCGCATCAGGCACGGCTGGCAAAGGGGATGCTTGAACGTGGCTATACTGCGGAGTTCGCCACGCAGATTTTCGAGCAGATCAAGGGCTTTGGGAGTTATGGTTTTCCCGAGTCCCATGCTGCCAGTTTTGCGCTGCTGACCTACGCCAGCAGCTGGCTCAAATGCAACGAGCCCGCCGCCTTTGCCTGCGCCCTGATCAACAGTTGGCCAATGGGGTTTTATAGCCCCGACCAGATTCTGCAGGATGCACGCAGGCATCGCATTGAGACTCTGCCGGTCGATGTGCAGTGCAGTGACTGGGACTGCACGCTTGAGGCTGTCGCCACCAATCAGGCTACTGCAGGGCAGCAACAAGGGCAGGCTGGAGATCAGCCGGCGATTCGTTTGGGTCTGCGGATGGTCCGTGGGCTACATGTTGAGGCGGGGCACCGTATTGCCCAGGCCAGGTTGCAAAAGCCCTTCAATGATGTGACGGATCTGAGCTTGCGCGCGGCATTGAACGATCGTGATCGGGAGTTGCTGGCTGACGCCGGCGCACTTCTGGGTCTGGCAGGTGACCGTCATCATGCACGCTGGGCAGTAGCCGGGGTTGAACCGCAGTTACCCCTGTTTGCCGGTCAACCTTCAGATAAGGAAGAGGAGGTAGAGTTGCCGTTGCCGACGGTGGCTGAAAATCTGTTTGCTGACTACGCCTCTGTTGGTACCACCCTTGGGCCCCATCCACTCAAGCTGCTTCGTGAAGAGCTTCAGCGCCGGCGATGTCGCAGCTCCCGCGATCTGCTTATTGCTGAAAGCGGGAGGCCAATCTCTGTTGCTGGGTTGGTAACCGGTCGCCAGCGACCCGGCACGGCTAATGGTGTCACCTTCGTCACCCTGGAAGACGAGTTCGGCATGATCAATGTGATCGTCTGGCAGGACCTGGGCGAGCGCCAGCGCAAGGAACTGGTCGGAGCGCGATTACTCCGGGTCGACGGCCGGTTCGAGTCCGTCAATGGCGTCAGACATGTCATTGCCGGGCGCTTGCAGGATATGACGCCCATGCTGTCAGGTCTGGATGTGCGCAGTCGTGATTTTCACTAGCCGCTGCGCCATCCACCGTCCGGCGCGTTACAGGCTGTAGTGGCGTAATTCCCGGGCTATCAGTAGTCGCTGGATCTCGCTGGTACCCTCATAGATCTGGGTAATCCGCGCATCCCGATAGAGCCGTTCCACCGGGTAATCCTCCAGGTAGCCGTAGCCACCGTGGATCTGGATCGCCTTGGAGCAAACATCTTCAGCCATTTCACTGGCAAACAGCTTGGCCTGGGATGCCTCGGACAGGCAGGGCTGCCCTGCGGTGCGCAGACGCGCGGCATGCAGGATCAGTAAGCGTGTAGCGTTGAGCTTCATATGCATGTCGGCGAGCATGTTGGCAATGCTTTGATGCTCTGTCAGAGCCTGACCGAACTGGGTACGCTCGCGTGCATACACCAGGGCTGCTTCAAACGCTGCCCTAGCAATACCCAAAGCCTGGGCTGCGATGCCAATCCGACCACCCTCAAGATTGGACAATGCTATGGACAGGCCTTTGCCGCGAATGCCAAGCATGCTGTCTTCCGGAAGACGGCAGTTATCCAGCGTGATCGCGCAGGTGTCCGAGCCGCGGATACCCAACTTGTGCTCCATGCGCTCGACGCGAAATCCAGGGTTATCCGTCGGTACCAGAAAGGCCGACAGGCCTTTCTTGCCCAGCTCCGGGTCGGTAACGGCAAATACCACAGCCATACTCGCACGCTTGCCGTTGGTGACAAATTGCTTGGCGCCATTGATGATCCATTCGCCGTTTTCCAATACGGCCCGGGTACGCAAGTTGTGCGCCTCGGAGCCTGCATGGGGTTCAGTCAGGCAGAAACAACCAATCACCTGACCACTAGCCAGCTTTTCCAGCCAGGTTTTTTGCTGTTCGGCAGAGCCGTAGTTGAGCACTGGCCCGCAACCCACCGAATTATGTACGCTCATCAGGGCGCCCGTCGCGCCACAGCCCGCCGATATTTCCTCCACGGCCAACGCATAGGCGCTGTAGTCGGTAAAACTACCGCCCTTGTCTTCCGGAACCACCATGCCTAACAGCCCTAACTCGCCCATATGGCGAACCACCCGGTCCTCAATCCAGCCATCGCGATCAAACTGCGCAGCCCTGGGTGCCAGTTCCGCTCGGGCAAACTCGCGGGCCATATCGCGAATCATGCGTTGCTCTTCAGTGAACTCCAGGTCGTTCATTTACAGCCCCTTGAAGAAAGCCTCGACCCGCTTGGGGTCCAGCTTCGAGATGGATGGTGGATTCCACTGAGGATTCTTGTCCTTGTCGACCAGCAGCGCACGAACGCCCTCGACGATATCGCCATGCTCGAACCACTGCCGGTCCAGGTGCAGCTCCATGGCGAAACATTCGGGTAGGCTCAGCTTGCGCCCACGGCGCAAGAGCTCAAGCGTCACTGCAAGGGCCAGGGGTGAGCGCTGATCAAGCGTGTCTGCGGTTTTCTTCGCCCACTCCTTGAAGTCGCTGCGATGCTCATCCAGAAGTGACTGACGGATCGCCGGTATTGTAGGTTCGGCGAAATGATGATCGATGGCCGGTCGCAGTCTTGCCAGCTCGCTGCCGGGCAGCTCGGTCAGAGCGATATCACGTATCAGTTGCTCTGGCGTCTTGAGCGACCAATCCAGATGGTCGAAATGCTGATCCAGCTTCGACATGCGTTCGCTTGGCAGGTGCACGTCCGCAAGGCCGGCGTATAGCGCGTCTGCGGCGCCGACGTGGTTGCCGGTGAGGCCCAGATAAATGCCCAGCTCGCCAGGCAAGCGCGGGAGAAAGTAACTGCCTCCCACATCGGGAAAGTAGCCAATGCCCGTTTCCGGCATACCCAGGCGCGCGCGCTCGCTGATCAGCCTGAGTCCGCAACCCTGCGCCAGGCCCATGCCGCCACCAAGAACAAAGCCATCCATCAAAACGATGATGGGTTTGGTGTAGTCGTGAATGTACTGGTCGAGTAGATACTCGTGGCGGAAAAATTCCTCGATTCCGTGCTTGCCTGCCTTGTGCAGTTCATAGAGACCACGTATGTCACCGCCAGCGCAGAAGGCACGGTCTCCGGCGCCGCGTAAAACGACAGCCTTGACTGATTCATCACTGCTCCAAGTCTTGAGCTGGTCATGCAGCAGTCGCACCATCTCCAGCGTCAGCGCGTTGAGGCCTTCCGGACGATTCAGCGTCAGATGGCCTATGTGGTTGCGCGTTTCGGCCAGTATGACCGCTTGCGGCTCTGTCATTGATCCTCTCCTGAATACATTTTGATGATGGCGGAAAAGTCCATTGTGCCATGTCCCTGGCTGCTGAACGTCTGATAAAGCTGCTGGGCAAGAGCGCCGAGTATGACCGGTTGCTTCTGCTGTTTCGCAGCTTCAGTTGCCAGGCCGAGATCCTTGAGCATCAGGTCAGTGCCAAAGCCGCCAGTGTAGTTTCTTGAAGCGGGTGCGCCCTCGATTACCCCCGGATAAGGGTTATAGGTGTCCGAACTCCAGCAGCGGCCGCTCGAGGTATTGATAATGCCAGCCAGTACTTTCGCGTCCATTCCCAGGGACACCCCCAGACTCATGGCTTCTGAAACCCCGATCATGGATATGGCCAACAGCATATTGTTCGCCACCTTGGCGACCTGCCCATTCCCGGCGGGGCCACAATGCACAATGTTTTTCCCCATGGACTGTAATACTGACAGGGCAGCGTCATAGTCCGCAGTGTCTCCGCCTACCATGAAAGTCAGGGTACCGGCTTCTGCTCCGCCGGTACCCCCTGAAACCGGGGCGTCGAGCATGGGATTACCCTGCTTTGATGCAATAGCGGCAACCTCACGGGCAGACATCGGATCAATGGTTGAGCTGTCAATCAGGCGCACACTCGGGGCCACGCTGGACAACAAGCCGCTGTCGCCGAGATAGACCTGCCTGACGTGGGAGGCTGCCGGCAACATGGTGATGATCAGCTCGACATCGCTATGCGCAATGTCGGTAACGGAATGGACGGCATTGGCACCTGCTTCAACCAGACCTTTAACTGCCGCTTGCGAAAGGTCAAAAACGCTAAGCCGGTGCCTTGCGCCGAGCAGATTGCGCGCCATCGGCGCGCCCATGTTACCCAGGCCAATAAAACCGATGTGCATGTTGGCAGCTCCGCTTTTTTCTGATTAGTTTTATCCATTCATGTTAGTCGGCAAGAAGCTGTTGATACAGGGGGATAACGGACGCGGGCAGGACTGAGTCTCAGTGATTGTCCATCGGGGGTAGCTGCAGCGAATTGCGAAACATGGCATCCAATTCGCCGTTGTCACGCATCTCTTCCAGTGCGGCGCGTACTTTCGGTACATGGACTGCGTTGCGGCTGCCCTGGGATACATAAAGGAAAGCCTCATGACCGCGCGTTAGCACCTGAGCACGGAAGGCTTCAGGGTCCAGCTGAGCTTGCCTGAGGCTGTGGTGCAGCAATATATCGCTGGTTATCAATGCATCCAGGCGCCCTAGCTGCAGCATGCGTATTGCCTGGTCAAGGCTCGATAACGGCAATTTGACGATACTCTGATCAGCCTGGAAGGCCCCGCCATAATAGGTGCCACCAATATAGCCCAGCGTTTTGCCAGCCAGGGCGCCCAAGGTCAGGCTTTGCTGCGACTCGCGTTGGGTCACTAACAGAATGTCGCTCACCTGGACCATGCCTACTCGCTCGGCGAAGCTATCTACCTCAGGGTTTTGAAACAGCATCGTATAGTCGCCCTCGTTGCGGCGAAAATCAGCCAGCACGCGTTGGTGCGGCAAAATACGGTAGTTCATTTCAACACCGGTGTGCTCGGAGAGCCTCGCGGCAAATGTCTTTATCAGGCCTGCTGGTTCATGGTTCTGGTCGAAGTAGCCCCAGGGCCAGACTTCGGCAATCAGAAATGTCGGGGCTGCGGGTGAGCGAGTTTCCGTTTCGCCCATTGCACTGCATGAGGTGATCAGAAGTGATATCAGCAATAGTCTGAGAAAAAGCATTATCAGCGCCTGAGTATTCTGGAGGCATTTCGCTGACAGTATAGGGCTGCGCGTGGTGTCCGCAATATTCTGACGGAAGGAAATTCAGGCAAAAAAAACCGCCGAAGGAGAGTATCCGTTCGACGGTTTTTCAATGTGGTTGCGGGGGCAGGATTTGAACCTACGACCTTCGGGTTATGAGCCCGACGAGCTACCAGACTGCTCCACCCCGCGTCTGAGGGCGCCATTCTACGCATTGGCACTGAGCTGTCAAGCGATTGAACAGAAAAGATTTTTTTGTTCTGGAATGTAAGGGTGACGGTTGTTTGACACTTTTCCGGGAACGTGACCGCAGGCCACGGTTTCCATGACATGCGTCACAATGCCACTACGGTTTCTTGGCTATATTGCTGTGTCTGTCGTATGCTGGAAAAAGTGGAAGGTTGGATGAGAATAAAAAAAATAATCGCCCGATGCGGCGGTGGAGCCCAAAGTGAAAGATGAATCCAAGCGTTACGCTCTGTCTGCCTGGCGCGGCGAATTTCTGCACAAAGAAACCGAGCTTGCCTATCGGGAGCATGTCAAAGAGGAAACGGCAAGGCATCTGGTTGTGGCTTTGCGCGTGTGGGCTTTCCTGCTACTTGCCTTCGGCTGGCTCGATTACATTGCTCTGGGTATGAGCGGGGGCTTCTATCAACTCATGGGCATGCGGGTTTTTTCGGCAACGCTCGTGCTGGTCTATTCTGTTTTTGTCCAATTCCGGCCCGGGCTGGCCCGAGACGGTACCGGTGTTACGATCATCGAGATAATTGGCTTCCTGCTATTCTTCATGATCTATTTTGTGCGGCCAGACATTAATAGCTGGAACATTGGTGTCACCGTAATCTTGCTGATCAGTATCTATATCTTCGTGCCCAATCGGATAATCAATTCGAATCTGGTAGCCCTGTTCGGAATCTTCGGCTCGCTCTATTCCATGGCCTTGCTCGATGTTGCACCGCGACTGCTGGTGGGGATTTTCTTTATTCTCTGGCTACCAACCATCATCGGGTATTTTGCCGGTGTGCGATTGAATCTGGGCAAACGTCATCAATACGCGCTCTTTATTGAAACGGTCCAGGTCAATCAATCTCTCCAGGCTGAAATCAAGCGCCGTGAGGAGTTGGAGGTTGAACTCAAGCTGCAGGCCACCACGGACCCCCTGACCGGCCTGCTGAATCGCAGGCAGTATGAAACCCTGTTTCGCCGCGAGCAGGAGCGGGTCCGCAGGCATGCCAGCAAGCTGACCCTGTGTGTAACCGATCTGGATCATTTCAAGAAGATCAACGATCATTATGGGCACGATGCAGGCGATCAGGTACTCAAGCACATCTCCGATCTGTTTGTCGCCACGCTGAGGCATACCGATATTGTGGGGCGCTTCGGGGGCGAGGAGTTCATTCTTCTGTTGCCAGATACGGATCTGGATAATGCGATGATTGTGATCAACCGCTTGCGCGAAAAATTGCAGGCGAGTTCCGTCAGGGCTGACGACCATGAAATTAAAATAACCGCCACCTTTGCCGTTACTGAGGTTACCCAGGACGATGCAACGATCGAAGACGTGATTCGCCGCGCCGACAAGGCTTTATACCAGGGCAAGGAAGCTGGCAGAAATCAGGTGGTTGCCAGTTAGCTGTGTTCGCGACTAAATGACCAGCGGTGATCAGGCCGGGCTTTACTGATCGGGTACAATGAGTGCTTAACTCGTTCCTGTTGTGTTATCCGAGTCAGCCTGCCGTGCGCAAAATCATCCATGTCGACTGCGACTGTTTTTATGCTGCGATTGAAATGCGTGACGATCCGCGTTTGCGCGGGCGTCCGCTAGCTGTGGGTGGTGACCCCGACAAGCGGGGAGTCGTTGCAACCTGCAACTACGAAGCTCGGGCCTTTGGCGTGCGCTCTGCCATGGCCTCGGCCTATGCGCGCAAGTTGTGCCCGGATCTGCTGATCGTGCCTCCACGCATGGCGGCCTACCGTGAGGCTTCCCAGGCCATTCATGCCATATTTACCCAGTTTACCCAGCTGATTCAGCCACTCTCCCTTGATGAAGCCTATCTGGACGTCACAGCCAGTGAATCCTGTCGCGGTAGTGCGACTCTGATGGCCAGGGAAATACGGCGTTTGGTGCAGGCCGATCAGGGCATTACTGTGTCTGCCGGCGTTGCACCAAACAAGTTTCTGGCCAAGATCGCCAGTGACTGGAACAAGCCCGATGGGCTGAAGGTGATCTTGCCTGAAGAGGTGGAAGCGTTCGTCAGGAAGCTTCCGGTCGAGCGACTGCATGGGGTCGGTCGGGTGACGGCGGCGCGCTTGAAAAACCTGGGTATAGATGTCTGCGCTGAACTCCTGCCATGGCGCAAACAGGATCTTGCCAAGGAGTTCGGTAGTTTTGGTGAAAGGCTATGGCAACTGGCCCGGGGGATTGATGATCGGCCGCTGACTGTGGAAAGTAAACGCCAGTCGGTAAGCGTCGAGAACACCTATGATCAGGATCTGCCAGATCTCGAGGCCTGCCTCAATGCTCTTGGACCGCTGCTGGAGAAACTCGCCCAGCGATTAGGGCGGCTTGAGGGCGAGTATCGGGTAAGCAAGCCGTTCATCAAACTCAAATTTCACGACTTTACTCAGACCACGCTTGAGCAGGCTGGCGCGCCGGTGACCCCTGAGGGCTACCGTGAGCTATGCATTCAGGCCTTTGCCCGAGGTGGTCGTCCGGTGCGTCTGATCGGGGTCGGTGTGCGTCTGGATCACGCCCACAGCCTGCTTGGGGAGCAACTCAACCTGTTCTGAAACGCGTCAGTCCCTCTGTCTGACACAAGCCGGGCACACATGGTTCGCGCCCTGGGGTACCCAGCCCATCTCACTAATACGCACCACTGCCTTTTCTGTGCGTGCTTCCAGATTGTCCTTGTCCAGCACAAGAAACTCGAAGGGCTGCTCTTTTTCGCAGTTGTCGCAACGTATAGACCAGCCAAGCACCGAATGACTTCGCAAATCCGGCCCTCTGGCCGTAGCAGTCCATTGCCCCGGTGGGTTGATCAGATAGCGCACTTTGTCGACCAGCAATGACATGGGGAGTTCGCGGCTGCCCTTGATGGTGCAGATCAGAGTATCCCCTGGCTGAACGCCGCCGCCTTGTCCCGTCACCTGAAACAGGCCGGCTGACAGAGTGCGGCATTCAATCAATGTATGTGCCGGGTTGAGAAGGCTGTGTCTGAAATCGTGTTGAGCCATGGGATTCACCGCAGATGAAGGGTGAGTATGATAACACCCGAGCTTGGTGGTACATCACGCGGATCACTGATGGTCGGTTGGAAACCAGTGACCGGCTATGATGTTCTCACACCTGTATGCATTTATATCAAAAGAGGGATATCTCATGAGCGTCAAGCAACTGTTCGATCTGACCGGCAAGGTTGCCCTTATAACCGGCGGAACCAAGGGCCTTGGCCTGCAGATGGCCGAAGCACTGGGGGAGCAGGGTGCGAAAGTGTTCATCAGTGCGCGAAACAGCGCCGAAGTCGATGACGTCGTGGCCCAGCTCAATGCTCAGGGCATAGAGGCTGGTGGTCTGGCCTGCGATCTGGGCAAGCTCGACAGCCAGCCGATCAAGGCATTGGTCGATGCCGTTGAAGCCAAGTTCGGGACTGTCGATATTCTGGTCAACAACGCAGGTACTACCTGGGGCCAGCCCGCAGAAGAGCATAGCTATGAAGGCTGGCAGAAGGTCATGACCTTGAACGTCGATGTCTGTTTCCTGATGGCTCAGGAAGTCGGCCGCCGTTTCATGATTCCGCGTCGCTCGGGCAAGATCATCAATATTGCGTCGATCGCCGGTTTCAAGGGGAATCGCGCCAATTCCGGTATTCATACTGTTGCCTATAACACCAGCAAGGCAGCGGCGATCAACCTGACGCGCGCTTTGGCGGGCGAGTGGGGCGCCTACAACATCAATGTCAACGCCATCTGCCCGGGCTATTTTCCGACCAAGATGGCCAAGGGCCTTGAGAAGGTGACCGAACTGATCAAGGAAGGTACTCCCCTGGGCCGTATCGGTGGCGAGGAAGACATCAAGGGGCCTGCAGTATTCCTGGCCTCAGAGGCTTCGCGCCATGTGACTGGACAGGCTATTGCCGTGGATGGTGGCAACTCTGTGGTCTGATTGAGTTTCTTGCCGGGCTTTGTGCCCGGCATGCTGTAAGCGCTCGCGGTCAGTTGACTCAGCGGGCGCTGGCCAGCCCTTCTCGCAACTGTGCTGCAGCGTTTTCCAGGCGCACTTTATGGCTTCGCTCGATTGCGGCCATTTCTCCCTCATGAATCTTTCGCTGTGCAAGTGGCAGGTCTTTCCATGCCTTATGCGTGGGAATATGCGCAGTGGCGTCGTACACCTCCTCGAAAACGGCAACATCGAGGACCTCGCGCCGAGGTCCGGAGTAGTTATCCAGTAGTACCTTGATCCGGATAGCGCCCTCTATGGGCGGCAGCTGTCCGGTTGACAGACTTTGTGCCAGAAACTCGATATCCGCAGCCAGGCGCTCTTCACGCTCAAGTTGAAGTGTGCGCTGTGCCTCGCTCTTGCGCCGTACCTGGCGCCACAAAATGGTGGCATATATTGCCAGCGCAAGAATAATCGCAATTCCGGCCAGCATAAACCAGTTCGATAACGTCATATTTTCAGAAACTCAGGTTGGCGGGATCCAGCGTGCCTTTTTCACTTAGAGTCAGTCTAGGCGAGAAGAGCAGCCCGGTGCGGATATGACCTTCTATCCGGTAATCCACGGCTTGTTGACTTTCGATCAGTTTGACGATGTCACCCACATGTCGCCACAGGTTGGACCGTACATTCAATTCAAAATATTCCGAGCCATAGGCCGGTACTGTGAAAACCTGATCGCTGACGCCGGTCGCCAGGCGGGCATCATTCAGATAGATTTCGTACTGCATGCCACGTATGGGGAGGCTTCGATCATTGGGGTTATCCACGCGTAGCCTGAGCCTGAATGACTGCTCCCACAGATTGGCCTTGAGCATTTCGACATTGGCCAACGCAATATCCGGTTTGATGTAGGAGGGACCGAACAATGCGCACCCGTTCAGCAGTGACAAAACTGCCACCAATGCGATTGCCGAAATGGTTCTGAACATAAGTCCCCTCCAGGTATGGGGCAGGTCGCCTTTTTATCGAGTTGCCGGACTGCCTGCGTCTGTCCATACTAATCAAATGCCGCTCATGGTGCAGGACTAATCATTGCAAGGGAGAGACAAGATGCCTCTTTTCGAAATTGCTTTTCAGGGACAGGTGCGTTCTGGCGTGACGCAGGATCAGGCACGGGCTCGAATCGGGCAGCTTTTTCAGGTTGGAGGCGAGCAGCTCGATGTGCTGTTTTCCGGACGTCGGGTAGTTATCAAGCAGGGGCTTGACCAGACTGCAGCGGAAAAATACCGGCAGGCTATCGAGCGGGCTGGGGCGCTGTGCAGCATCGATCCGATGGATGCCGCTCCCGAACACTCAGAGTCGGCCCCTCAGGCGACTCAGGCCACGTCGGATGAGAGCCATTCGCGTGGCACCCCTGTCGAGCCGCGTGATGCCTATATGGCTGCCTTCAGCGAAGTAGACGCGCCGGACTTCGGTATCGCTCCGGTGGGTGCCGACATGCAGGATGATTACGATTCATTTACCCCGCTGCCCATCGATCTCTCGGCCTTGAGTCTGGCGCCGCCCGGCGCCGATCTGGATCAACTCAAGCCTTCAGTTGATGCCAGGGTTCCTGATACCGATCATCTGAAACTCGAGGACTGAGAGGCTCTGGTAACGGAGCTGGTGAGCTTCAAAGGGCGCAACAGCGTTTGAATTTTTTCCCTGACCCGCAAGGGCAGGGTGCATTGCGCCTGGTGTCAGTTCGATGATTGGGATCTACGAAATACCATTTGCTCGACTTGCGGATAAAATCCGAGCACTCGCGGTGCTGGTGCCGACTGCCGTCTGGATCAGCCCAGTGCGCGATAAAAATCACCTGGGCGTGATCAGCCCCGTCGCCTGTCGCGCTCTCTATTTCCAGGCCAAGCCAGGTGCTTTCATGGCTCCACCTGGTCATGGAATTCACATCGAGCTCTGCCTGTTGACTCGGTAACGTTGTATTCACCAGGTAATCTATCAGGCCAAGGCAGTAGGCACTGTAACGCGAACGCATCAGCGACGGTGCATCGCTCGCGGGTGATCCAGCATGCAGTGGCCCGCAGCACTCGGAGTAGCAACGATCGCTACAGCACAGGCATGTGATCTGCGGGGTAGCGGTCATCGCTACCACCAATAACGGTCGAAGTTTTCCGGATTTGCCCAATACTTGGCATTCAACCAGTCGGGTACGGTCTTGTACTCTGCAAGGTCGTAGGTAAACAGTGTCAGGCAGCGCTCGTCTTTTTCAAAGCGTGCGTCGCGCTGCATCGCAAGGCCGTAGAAATCGTTCGAGTCCCATTCCGGCGCTTCGCTTAGCTCAACCAGCACGGCCATCCGGCTGACCGACAGGTTACGCAAGCCTGCCAACAGTTCGATGCCCTGGCGTTTGTCCAGCTGTTCCAGTTGATCAGCGACGATCGCCAGGTCATAACGCTGGTTGGCCAGCTCAGGTGGCAACGGCGCCTGGCTTGTTTCGATCAGTTCGCATTCCGGATGCTCCTTGATGTAGGCGGTGACGGCAGGAATCGAATCACTGCTGATGCACAGCAGACGCTCGGGTTGACATTGATCGAGTATGCCCAGGAGGGCATGGGTAGGTGTGGCGGACATTGGAGTTCCGGGGGGTATGTTCAGAATATCGACTATTCGGGATAACCAGATTCCGGCCTGTTGCCTGTTCTGGCAAGCGAAAACTGCAACCGGAGGTTACCTGTCGGCCGGTGGCACCAGCAAGCCCGCAAGGGCGCGAAGTGATATGATGCCGCTCTTGCCTGGAGCCCGCATGCTGAACGATGAATTGAAAGGCCAGATCCAGACGGCCTACCGCACCTTCCTCGAAAACAAGTCCCTGAAACCGCGTTACGGTCAGCGGGTGATGATCGCCGAGGTAGCCAAACTGTTTGGCGGCATAAAGCTTGATGACGAGGGTCGTCGGGCCGGTGACGCGGCCGTGGCTGTGGTTGAGGCGGGCACAGGTACCGGCAAGACGGTGGCTTATTGTCTGGCGGCCATCCCTATTGCCCGGCATCTGGGCAAGCCGTTGGTGATCTCTACCGCCACAGTGGCCTTGCAAGAGCAGATAGTGCTCAAGGATCTGCCGGATATTCAGCGCAATGCGGGGTTGAATTTTCAGTTCTCCCTGGCCAAGGGTCGAGGGCGTTATGTATGCCTCTCCAAGCTCGACCAGTTGCTCAGCGATAATCAGTCGTTGGCCAGCCGGCAGCAGGGTTTTGCTGACGAGGGCTTCAATCTCGACGTCGACGAGGCAGGGCTGAAGCTCTACACCAGCATGGTCGAGGCCCTGGGTACCAGTAAGTGGGACGGCGAGCGCGATTCCTGGCCTGCCGCGTTGCCTGATCAGGATTGGGCACGGCTGACCACCGACCATATCCAATGCACCAACCGTCGCTGCGGCCACTTCAACCAGTGCGTTTTCTACAAGGCCCGTGAGGGCGTGCAGAAGGTTGATGTGATAGTCACCAACCATGATCTGGTACTCGCCGATCTGGCCCTGGGTGGCGGTGCGATCTTGCCTGATCCCCGCGATTGTCTGTATATCTTTGACGAAGGGCATCATCTGCCCGACAAGGCGATTGCCCACTTTGCCCATCACACGCGCATGGCTGCAACCGCTGACTGGCTCGATCAGCTGGACAAGAACCTGACCAAGCTGCTGGCGCAGAATCCGCTTCCCGGGGACTTTGGTCGGATACTGGAGCAGGTCCCGCAGATTGCCAGGGATCTCAAGCCGCATCAGCAATTCATGGCTCAGGCTCTGACCGAGGTATCGGATTTTGCCAATGCCGAGGATCTTAGTGGCCAGATACGCCCCCAGCACCGCTTCAAGGATGGCGTCATACCCGAGCATCTATGCGATATGGGTGTCGAGCTCAAGGCGGGTTTTGGCCGGATAACCGACCTGTTGCAGCGCCTGGTGGACCAGCTCAAGGAGGCTATGGATGGCGAGGCAGTTGGCGTGACCTCGCATCAGGCCGAAGAGTGGTATCCGCTATTTGGCGCCTTGCTGGCTCGCTCGGAGGGTAACTGGACGTTGTGGACGCAGTTCTGTCTGCTCGATCCGCCTGACAAGCCCCCTACCGCCCGTTGGTTGACCCTTACCGAGCAGAACGATATCGAAGTGCACGTGAGCCCGATTCTGGCTGCTGATACCCTGCGCCAATTCCTCTGGCACAGTGCCTTCGGTTGTCTGGTCACCTCTGCGACGCTGACCGCTCTGGGACGCTTCGACCGTTTCAGCCAGCGGGCGGGTCTGCCAAGAAGTGCGGTATGCACCATGGCGCCCAGCCCATTCAATTACCCGGAAAAGGGTCTGCTACGTATTCCCGATCTGGGGGCTGATCCGCGCGACAGCGCTGGCCATAGCGCCGCGATAATTGCGCACCTGCCGACCATTCTCGATGAGGCCCTTGGCAGTCTGGTGCTGTTCTCATCCCGGCGGCAGATGCTTGAAGTTTATGCCGGCCTGCCTGGCGCCTTCCGCGAACGCATCTTTGTGCAAGGCGATCTGTCCAAACAGGAATTGATCCGTCAGCACCGCACGCGGGTCGATGATAAGCAGCAGAGCGTGATTTTCGGTCTGGCGAGTTTTGCCGAGGGCGTCGATCTGCCCGGCCGCTATTGTGAGCATGTGGTCATCGCAAAGATTCCCTTTGCAGTGCCCGACGATCCGGTTGAGGCGGCGCTGTCGGAATGGATTGAACGTAACGGTGGCAACCCCTTTATGGAAATTGCAGTACCTGACGCCTGTCTGCGCCTAATTCAGGCCTGTGGAAGGCTGCTGCGTAACGAGCAGGACAGTGGCACGGTCACGCTGCTCGACCGCCGTCTGGTGACACAACGTTATGGCAAGGCGATTCTGAACGCGCTGCCTCCCTTTCGCCGTGAAATCGAATAGGGCGGATTTACGATGCGGTATCGAGTTTCAATCTGCGCTTAAATACAGAACAACGATAAACACAATAACGGAGTTTCCATGAGCAATGTCCAGGGCTATTTCGACCCCCGTTTCGAGTCCGTGCGTACTATATTTGCCGAACAACAACAGGATCCTCAGGCACGTGGCAGTGCGCTCTGTGTCACCGTCGGCGGCGAAACCGTACTGGATCTATGGCAGGGCGTGGTCGACAAGGACAATCAGCAGGTCTGGGAGCAGGATTCTCTGGTCAATGTGTTTTCCTGCACCAAGCCCTTGGGTGCGGTGGCTATTCTTCAACAGGTAGAGGCAGGCAAGCTGGGACTGGATGCGCCCCTGGCCGACGTTTGGCCCGAGTTTGCCCAGGCCGGCAAGGAACACATTACCCTGCGGCAGATTCTCAGCCACCAGTCAGGGCTCTCGGCGATTTCCGAAACCCTTGCGCCCGAGGCTTTGTTCGACTGGGATGCAATGAGCAGCGCTCTGGCTGGCCAGAGCCCTTGGTGGACGCCCGGAGAAACACACGGATATGCCCCGGTTACCTATGCATGGCTGGTAGGCGAGCCCCTGCGTCGTGTCAGCGAGACCCGCCCCGGCCGTTATATTCAGGAGCATATCTGTCAGCCCCTGGGCATGGATTTCTTCGTTGGGGTGCCCGACAGCGACCTGGCCCGCGTTGCCCATGTTTCGCGGCTGAGAAACCAGTTCGGAGACGAATACGCCCGAGCCCTTTTTGCTTCCATGGGCCAGCCGGAGGGTCTGGGTTTCAAGGCATTCGGTAACCCCTCGAGCATGATGGTGAGCAGCAACGAGCGGCACTGGCAACAGGCCGAGATACTCTCGGCCAATGGAACCGGCAACGCCAGGTCTCTGGCACGCTTCTGGCAGGTCATGGCCCACGGCGGGCAACTGGATGATGCGCGCCTGCTTGATTCCGACCTCGTCGCAGAGATGCGCCAAGAGCACTCGCAAGGCATGGATCGCACGCTGCTGGCGCCGACCCGTTTTGGCCTGGGTGTGATGCTCGATCAGGATTACCAGGGTGGTGGCTTTGGTATGGGGCCCCAGGCTTATGGGCACCCGGGAGCAGGGGGCTGTCTGGGTTTCTGTGATCCTGAGACTCAGGTCGGCTTCGGCTATGTAACCAACGCGATGGGCCCCTACGTGCTGATGGATCCCCGCGCTCTGGCCTTGAGTAGTGAAGTCTACCGATGCCTGCGCAGCGTGGATTGATACAAGCCTTGTCCGGGATCAATGCAGGCGTCATCGGCAGTGCTAGGATTGCACCCAATATACCTGGGAGACATTGTCGATGAAGCCTGATATTGCTGATCTACGCCGCAACTACACCCGTGACGGTTTACTTGAGGACAACGTGCCTGATGAGCCGCTAAGTCTGTTCGCCAACTGGTTCGAGCAGGCGGTGGAGATCGAGTCCACGGAGGCCAACGCCATGATGCTGGCCAGTGTCGGTACCGACAATCAGCCACATTTGCGCACGCTTCTGCTCAAGGGCGCTGATGAGCGTGGCTTTGTGTTCTTCACCAATTACCAGAGTGCCAAGGGCCGTCAGTTACTGGAGCAGCCCAAGGCCGCGATGACCTTTTGGTGGCACGACCTGGAGCGTCAGGTGCGTATTGAAGGAGAGGTAGAGCGCATCAGCGAGGAGGAGTCCGATGCCTACTACCACAGCCGCCCGGTCGGCAGTCGCTTGGGTGCCTGGGCCTCGCCCCAGAGTGAAGTGATTGCCAGCCGTCAGGTGTTGGAAGACAAGCTGGCCGAGCTGGAGGCGCGATATGCCCTGGAGGCGCCCCCGCGTCCGGAACATTGGGGTGGCCTGCGTTTGAAACCGCAACTGATTGAATTCTGGCAAGGCCGTCCCAGCCGTTTGCACGACCGTCTGAGCTACCGACTGGTCGGCGGACAATGGCTGCGTGAGCGCCTGGCTCCCTAGTGATCTTCTTGCAGCGCGCTTCTTTTTGGCCCACTCTTTGAGCTAAAGCAGTGGGAGGCGGGTGATGGCCAGAGGGATGTTTCAACAGAAGGTAGTAGTGGTGACTGGCGGCTGCGCAGGTATCGGGCGGGCGCTGGCACTGCGATTTGCCCAGGCGGGTGCAAGAATCGCGATACTCGACGTGCAGGATGAACCTCTGGTTGCCTTTCGCGAGCAGCTGATGACCAAGATCAACGCCGAGGTTCTTGCCATCCACTGCGACGTGGCAGATGACCATGCATGCCAGCAGGCCATCTGCCAGGTAATAGAACATTTTGGTGGCGTTGATGTGTTGATCAACAACGCCGGCATTACCCATCGCAGCGACTTTGCTGACACCGATCTCGACGTTTTCCAGCGCATCATGGCGGTAAATTACTTCGGTGCCCTGCATTGCACTCGTCATGCATTGCCCAGTCTGATTGAGCGCAAGGGTCAGATAATTGTGCTCAGCTCCATTTCCGGGTTTGCCCCGCTTCTGTATCGCAGCGCCTATAACGCCAGCAAACATGCTTTGCATGGTCTATTCGAGACCTTGCGGCTGGAGGTGCGCGAGCAGGGTGTCAATGTGATGCTGGTCAGTCCGGGCTACACCGCTACGGATATTCGAAAGAATGCGCTAGTCGGTGATGGTTCGATCAATCAGGCAAGCATTGTTACGCCTTTCAAGGTCTCTTCGCCCAATGACGTGGCAGATGATATCTATCTGGGTGCAGTCAAACGCAAGCGGTTGCTGGTCTTGTCCAATGTAGATTGGCGTGCCCGGTTCCTGTCCCGATTCTTTCCGCGTCTGTTCGAGCGCTGGATGTTGCCGCGACTCTCTGGGGTCAAGCTGGAGCGTTGAGCCAGTCCGCAACGCCGTAGCCGGCAGCGCGACCACTGGCGAAGCAGGCCGTCAGCAGGTAGCCGCCAGTGGGCGCTTCCCAGTCGAGCATTTCGCCGGCGCAAAACACCCCCGGCATCTTTTTCAGCATCATTCGTTTGTCCAGTGCGTCGCGGGTGATGCCACCTGCACTGCTGATAGCCTCGTCCAGTGGACGCGTACCCCGCAGTGTTATGGGTACCGCTTTGATGCCTTGTGCCAGTGCGTCTGGGTCGGTCAGAACAGCCTGTTCCAGGCATTCATGCAGCAGGGCTGTCTTCAGAGGGTCAAATCCTGCGCGCTTGCGTAGAACGGAGGCCAGAGATTGCCCCTTGCGCGGTCTGGCCAGTAGCGCAGCCAGTTCCGGCTGGGTACGGTCCGGCGCCAAATCCAGCCAGAGGCGGGCGCTTCCACTGGCAAGCAACTCATCGCGCAGGGGGGCGGATAGGGCGTAGATCAGACTGCCCTCGAGTCCATCGCGGGTGACCACGCATTCGCCCCGTTTTACCAACCGTTGACCGTTGGACATGGTCACGGTGGCGATCACCTGTTTGAGCGGCGCGCCGGCAAAGCGTTCGGACAGGAAGTCGGTCCATTTGACAACGAAACCGCAATTGGCAGGCAGCAGGCTTGCCACATTGATGTGCTTTTCACGCAGTGTTTTCACCCAGGCGCCGTCTGATCCCAGACGAGCCCAGCTGCCGCCGCCCAGGGCGAGGATGGTCGCCACATGAGTCTTGAGTTGTGGGCCGGTTGGCGCGTCGAACTGCAACTGCTGCTGTTCGCTCCAGCCAGTCCAGCGATGCCGGGTATGCAGCCGCACACCTGCCTCACGCAAGCGCCTGAGCCATGCTCTTAGCAGTGGCGCAGCTTTCATTTCCACCGGGAAAACCCGTCCGGAGGAACCCACAAAGGTTTCTACACCCAGCCCATGCACCCATTGGCGTAATTGGCCTGGGTCCATTTGCTGCAACCAGGTTTCGACCCACGGGCTGGCTTCCCGGTAACGGGGGACAAAATGCTCGACGGATTCAGAATGGGTAATATTCATGCCGCCAACCCCAGCCAGCAGAAACTTGCGACCCGGTGAGGGCATCGCATCGTACACATCTACTTGCAGGCCGCGGGCAGCTAGTGTCTCAGCTGCCATCAGGCCGGCAGGACCGGCGCCGATCACGGCAACACTTGGGAGAGGTTCAGAACTGGCGGGCATGGATGATCCGGTGAGGTCGGGCGGATTGCGGGGTGGGCAGGGCTGCCAGTTTACCCCAAACCGCGTTCGCGCCAAATCTGTGTAGCGCTATGGTGCAATAGAGCATGGCGCTGGGCGAGTGCATTGCGATCCTTGCTGTAGCCACCGCCGATCACAGCGCAAACCGGAACATCCCGGCCCAGACAATGTTCGATAACCATTCGGTCGCGGCTGGCGATGCCCGCATCGGTTAATGCAAGATAACCGAGCGCATCATCCCGGTGAACGTCCACGCCGGCGTCATAGAGCACGATATCGGGCTGATACATGGGCAGAAGATAACCCAGAACATCGTCCACCACTTTCAGATAACCCTGATCGTCGAGTTGCCGTGGTAGGGGTATGTCCCAGTCACTGGCCGCCTTGCGCGCGGGAAAGTTGTTTTCACAGTGCAGTGAAACGGTAATTGCCTCTCTGTCGTTTTCCAGAATCCGCGCGGTGCCGTCGCCCTGATGCACGTCGCAATCAAAGATCAGGACCCGTTCGGCCTTGCCACTGGCCAGCAGGTACCGACTGATGATCGCCAGATCGTTGAAAATGCAGAAGCCTGAGGCAAAGTCATAATGTGCGTGGTGTGTACCGCCGGCCAGATGGCAGGCCAACCCATGCTGTAACGCCAGCTCGGCAGTCAGTAATGAGCCGCCCACGGCGCGGGTGGTGCGTTGCAGTAACGCTTCGCTCCAGGGTAGTCCCATACGGCGAAGCTCCGCGGGGGCCAGTTGGTTGGCGCTAAAGCGGCTGACATAACCTGCATCGTGGGCCAGGCGCAGCAGTTCATGGGTGGCGACTTCCGGTTGATGCAAATTACCCTCGTGCAGTACGCCCGTGGCACGGAGGTGGTCGTGCAGCAGCATGAACTTGTCCATCGGGAAGCGGTGCGCAGCCGGAAAGACGAAGCTGTAATCGGCGTGATAAACAAGGGGTAGGTCCATGCATACAGGCCCTTTGGTGAGTAGGCTGGCAGTATGAAGGGCCAGGACGCGGGCCAACAAGCGTTCAGGCATTACCAAAAGCTGCAGGTTAGCGGTTAGAATGTCCCGCTTTGCGACACACTGTCGCAGCCCCCTGTTCGCCGCCCTTAGGGACGGCTGTCGTCGAGGAGCCCTTTACCATGACCAAAATGCTGGATGACCTGGTTAGCCTGCTGGCGCTGGAGAAAATTGAGGAAAACCTGTTCCGTGGCAAGAGCCAGGACCTGGGCTTCAAACAATTGTTTGGCGGGCAGGTGTTGGGCCAGTCGTTGTCGGCGGCGAGTCAGACCGTAGATGCCGAACGTCACGTGCATTCGGTGCATGGCTATTTCCTGCGACCGGGCGATGCCACTTTGCCGATCGTTTATCAGGTTGATCCATTGCGTGACGGAGGTAGCTTTACCACACGTCGCGTGCAGGCGATTCAGAAGGG
Source organism: uncultured Halopseudomonas sp. (assembly GCF_963977355.1). Lineage (NCBI taxonomy): Bacteria > Pseudomonadati > Pseudomonadota > Gammaproteobacteria > Pseudomonadales > Pseudomonadaceae > Halopseudomonas > uncultured Halopseudomonas sp. Next base: position 113,914 of record NZ_CAXBOV010000005.1, read on the forward strand.
CAAGCCGATCTTTACCATGATCTCGTCCTTTCAGGGAGACGAAGAGGGTTATAGTCATCAGGCGCAGATGCCTGAGGTTCCTGCCCCCGAGGAATTGCGCAACGAGACGGAGCTTACCCGAGACCATCAGCACCTGATTCACGAGAACGTGCGCGAAAAGGTACTGGTGGACAAGCCTATCGAGATCCGTCCGGTTGGTACCTTCAATCCGTTCAATCCCAAGGCGTCGGAACCTGTGCGTCATATGTGGTTCCGGGCTGATGGTCGCCTGCCGGATGATCCGCAGCTACACCGGTACCTGCTGGCTTATGCCTCGGATTTTCATCTGCTTGGTACGGCGATGCTTCCCCACGGCATTTCCTCATGGACGCGGAACATGCAGGTTGCCAGCCTGGATCATTCGCTCTGGTTTCATCAGCCGCTGCGTATGGATGACTGGTTGTTGTATTCGATGGACAGCCCCTCAGCCAGCGGTTCGCGTGGTCTGTCCAGGGGGCAGGTCTTCACTCGCGACGGCGTTCTGGTGGCGTCAGTCACCCAGGAATCGCTGATGCGTCTGGTGGAGCGTTGATCTATGCGTGAGGCCAAGGCATGGATATTCGATCTGGACGGTACCCTGACGCTTGCTCAGCATGATTTCGTCGCTATCCGCGAGGAATTGGGTATTCCGGCCGATGAGGATATTCTGAGTTATCTGAAAACGTTGCCCCAGGCTCAGGCCGGCGAATTGAGCAGACAGCTGGACGCCATCGAACTGCGTCTGGCCCGAGATGTCGCCGCGGCCCCGGGTGCGGCAAGCCTCATCAGGCATCTGCGCGATAGTGGCAAGCAGCTGGGGATCCTGACCCGTAATCTGCAGTCCGTAGCCGTTTCGTCCCTTGAGGTATTGGGTATCGCCGACTGCTTCGAGGCCGAGCATATTCTTGGCCGCGCTGAGGCTCTGCCCAAGCCGGACCCTGCCGGCATCCATCACCTGCTTGAGCTATGGTCGGTTGAACCGCACGAGGCTGTGATGGTCGGTGACTTTCGCTTTGACCTCGAGGCGGGGCGCGCAGCAGGCTGCCGAACTTGTCTGCTGCACGAGCACAATGGCTGGCCTGCTCTTGCGGATCTGCATCTTCCTGACTGTGAGCGCCTGCTGATGTACCTAAGGGACTCTGTCGCTAACCCCTGAGAGTTACGCGCGCTCGCCGCAAAAAATAGAGTTGCAAGTAGCGGCAACGGGCTAAGATGTGTCGCCTTGTACCCTGTCGCCCGCAAAGCCTGGCAGGTTGCCTTCCAATGGTATGCGGCTTTAAAGTGCGCAGCGCCTTGGCCTGTTTCATAGTCGGCCGCAGATATTGCCGGCGCTCAGGTCCTTGCACGGGCCGTTGGATATTTACGTTTGACTTGACTGCCTTTGGGGCGTCGCAAGTTCCACAAGACCAATTACAATTTTCAGGAGCCTGAATATGGGCTGGTTACGATCACGTCGTCTGCATTACTTTTTGGGCGGTGTAGTGATTCTTTTTATACTGCTGGTCGCTTTGCGGGCAGTCTTTCTGTTTGGTTTTTCGTCGATTACGCCCGGAGTGGACCAGTCCTGGGGACTGGTGCTTGAGACACTGGGGATCGGCGTGCGTTTCGACCTCAGGCTGGCGATTCTGCTTATGCTTCCGGCGATGTTCTTGGCCTGGTTGCCAGTATGGAACAGCCTGCGTTCCAGGCCGCTGCGCTGGATCAGCCGAGCTTATCTGTTGATCGCCCTGGCGGTTTTACTGTTCATGTACATCATCGATTTCGGGCATTACGCCTATCTTGGCGTACGTTTGAATGCTTCTGCCCTCAAGTTCATCGAGGACGCAGGTATTTCCCAGCAGATGGTCTGGGAAAGTTATCCGGTAATCTGGATTACTCTGGCCTGGCTGGTGATGCTGGTAGCAACCTTCTGGGCATTGTTGCGTCTGGAAAGGGAAACGCTCGATCGCGCTGATACCCGGATTGGTCTCGGCTCACGGGTCTGGGGTAGCTGCCTGATGGTTGTCGTCGTGTTCCTGGCGATCCTTGGCCGGTTCAGCAACATCAATCTGGAGAATCCCGTTCCGCTGCGCTGGAGTGACGCATTTTTCTCGGGCGACAGTCAGTTGGGTGCCCTGGGTATTAATCCGGTGATTTTTTTCTACGACACCATGGCCATTCCCCAGGAGCGTTATAACCTGGAAGAAGTGCGCAAATATTATCCGGTGGTGAGCGAATATCTCGGCGTGAACGACCCGGATATAGAAGCATTGACCCTTAACAGGAACGTGCCTGCGCAACCGCACCAGCTGGACGTCATGCAACGCCCCAATGTGATCTTCATTATGCTTGAGTCGCTCGGGACTACGGCGGTAGGAGCTTATGGCAACCCCCTGAAACCAACACCCAATCTTGATCGAATGGCTTCGGAGAGTTGGTTCTTCCGGCACTTCTACGTTCCGGTAACCGGCACGGCAAAGACCGTCTGGGCGAGTATTACCGGTATACCCGATGTGTCCCGTTCGGAAACCGCGACGCGCAACCCGCTGATTACCAATCAGCACACGCTGGTCAATGCGCTGGAAGGTTACAACAAGATCTATACCATCGGTGGCAGTGCCGGCTGGGCCAACATGAATGGACTCATAAGGCAGAGCATCGACGGTGTGACGCTTTATGAAGAAGGCTTCTGGCAATCAGGTAATGCCGATGTCTGGGGTATCTCTGATCTGGATCTGTTCAAGGAAACCGACAAGTTATTGCGCGAACTGCCGAGCGACGAACCTTTCTTTGCCTACATCCAGACCGCAGGCAACCACAGGCCCTTTACCATTCCACCGGAAAACGACGGGTTTGAAGTGCTTGAGCCGAGTCTGGAGGAGGTCCAGGCAGCCGGTTCGCGCAGCGTAGCCCAGTACAATGCGGTGCGTTTGCTCGACTTCAATATCGGACGATTGATGGAGATGGCGAAAGAAAGCGGATATTTTGACAACACCATTTTTGTTCTCTTTGGTGATCACAATACCCGTATTGCCAATATCGATTACATGAAGCCGGCTTTCGACCAGCTGGGTCTGGAAAGCAACAATACGCCGCTGTTCATTTACGCCCCCAAGCTACTTCCTCCCCGCGAATTCGATGAGGCCGTGGGATTGGCTGACCTGCTTCCTACCATCACTGGCCTGCTCGGTTTCGAGTACGACAATCGCACCATGGGTCGTGACCTGTTGATGCCTGCCCCGGAAGGCGAGCGAGTCGTGCCCCTGGTATTGCGTGAGGGTACCTTCCCGTTGATTGGTGCCGTCAGTCAGGATTTCCTCTTGCAGATGAACTACGACGGGAGCGAGCCCAGTTTGCACGACCTGCATTCCGATACGCCGCTTGATAACGTGGCGGACCAGTACCCGGATGAGTATCAGCGTCTGCTGCCGTTGACCCGGGGTTTGTATGAGACGTCGCACTATATGCTGTATGAAAACGTGCGCGATTGAAGGGTAAGCACCTGTAATAGAAGAACCGGCCTCTTGGCCGGTTTTTTCAATTACATGCTCAGGCGCATGGATAGGTCCACGGCCTTGATGTCCTTGGTCATACTGCCAATCGAGATAAAGTCGACACCGGTATCAGCGGCGCTTCTGAGCGTTTTCTCAGTGATTCCGCCGGAGGCTTCAAGCGCGGCACGACCAGCGCTGAGGCGCACCGCTTCACGCATATCTTCGTGGCTTAGTTCATCAAGCATGATGATATCCGCACCCGCTTCGAGCGCTTGACGCAGCTCATCAAGACTTTCAACTTCGACTTCCACGGGCTTGCCCGGCGCCAGATGTCGAGCCTGGCTGATAGCCTCTGTAATGCCGCCGCAGGCAGCAATGTGATTTTCCTTGATCAGAAACGCGTCGAATAATCCAATTCGGTGATTATCACAGCCACCGCAGGTTACCGCGTATTTCTGGGCCATGCGTAGACCCGGCAGTGTTTTGCGGGTATCAAGCAGGCGGACGCCACTGCCCTCTACCAGATCGGCAAAATACCGGCTGCGGGTCGCTGTGGCGGAGAGCGTCTGAATGAAATTCATCGCGCTGCGTTCGGCGGTCAGTAGCCCCCTGGCGGGACCAATCAGGCGGCAGAACACTTGATCGGGCTGCATACGCTCACCGTCGCGGGCCAACCACTCGACGCTGATCTGAGGGTCGACCTGGCGGAATACTTCGTCGGCCCAGGCAGTGCCGCACAGAATGGCTGATTCGCGCGTAAGAATGCTGGCGCTGGCCTGACGTTCAGCCGGAATCAGGGCCGCTGTAATATCGCCGGTACCCACATCCTCGGCCAGGGCACGGCGCACGTCATCCACGATAGTCTGTTGCAGGGTGTCCAGGGTCAGGTTGGGCATGAGCGGGGCTCCGTCGAGAGTGTCGTGAGCCGGCGAGTATACCCTATCGAGCAAAGAACGCCCGCCTGGAGGGCGGGCGAGCAGGGCGGTTTACCTAGTCTTTCAGCAGGTTGGCCGGGTCTTTGAAGTAGTCCCGGGTCAGCTTGAATACAACCGGGCTGAGCAGCAGGAGCGCAATCAGGTTCGGAATCGCCATCATTGCGTTCAATGTGTCTGCCACGAGCCAGAGACTACCTAGATCGACAATCGGCAGGGTGCCCAGTGGGATCGCCAAAACCCAGAGTATGCGAAAGGGGATGTTGGACTTCTCGCCGAACAGGAACTGGGTGCATTTCTCGCCATAGAAGCTCCAGCCGATGATGGTGGTAAAGGCGAAAATTGCCAGGCCGATACTGACGATGTACTGACCCCAGCCCCCCGGTAAGCCAATGTTGAAGGCGAGGGCCGACATGGATGCGCCGTTCTCGCCACTTTGCCAGGCACCAGTCACCATGATCACCAGGCCGGTGATCGAGCAGATGACGATGGTATCGATAAAGGTACCCAGCATGGCAACCGTACCCTGGCGGACCGGGTTGCTGGTCTGTGCAGCGGCGTGGGCGATGGGCGCGCTGCCCAGACCTGCTTCGTTTGAAAAAACGCCACGGGCAATACCAAACCGCATGGCCGCCCAGATGGTCGCACCGGCGAATCCGCCGGCCGCGGCTGCAGGGTTGAATGCATGGTAGAAAATCAGACCGAAAGCTTCAGGCAGTTCACTGGCGTGCATGATCAAAATGATCAGCCCGCCACCGACGTAGAACAGGGCCATGATAGGAACCAGTTTGCCGGCAACATCGCCAATACGCTTGATGCCACCGATCAGTACCAGTGCTACCAGAACGGCAATAACAATACCTGTCATCAGGGGGGCGATACCGAAGGTGCTTTCCAGCGCATCAGCTACCGAATTGGACTGGATGGTGTTACCAATACCAAAGCCGGCAAGCATCCCGAATATCGCAAAAAGCACGCCAAGCCATTTCCATTTCTGACCAAGTCCGTTCTTGATGTAATACATTGGGCCGCCAACGTGATGGCCCAGGGCATCTTTCTCACGAAAGTGGACAGCCAGAGCTGCCTCACAGAATTTGGTTCCCATGCCGACTACTGCAATAGCCCACATCCAGAAAAGCGCGCCAGGACCGCCGAAGAACAGTGCGGTGGCTACGCCGGCAATGTTACCGGTACCGACTGTCGCAGACAGTGCGGTCATCAGGGCGTTAAACGGGCTGATGTCGCCTTCAGCGGTACTTTTCCGTCCGTTCCAGAGCATCTTGAAGCCAAAGCCCAGCTTGCGTTGGGGAATCAGCTTCAGACCCAGGGTCAGATACAGGCCGGTGCCCGCCAGCAGAGCCAGCATTGCTGGTCCCCAGACAATGCCGTTTATGGTGCCAATATACGCAATAAGTGCATCCATTAGGGTGACGCTCCAGTAGTCAGATCTGTTATTTTGTGTTTTTACCAGCGCGCACAGGATAGCTTGAGTTGTCTTGTGGCAGCTGTCTGCTGGCGTCCATTTGTGTCACCAATGCGTCTACGCCCAGTGCTACGAGCATGAATTATGTGAACCGGTTCAAGGAAAAATCAGATCAAAGAAGGCTGGCCAAGAAAAGGCTGTATACTTGACCTTAATTTGACGCCAAATCCGTGACGCATGGAAGGCATTACGAGCAGTATCATGTGCAGTAGAAGGGAGCTCCGCTGGCGTTGGTCATGACGGTCGCAGACCGTCCGGAGAACTGGTATGGCGCGCGATCCCAAAATCATCAATTTTACCAACGCTGGTCAGGGCGGCGAAGCTGACCGCGAGCGGGTGTCCTCGCTTCCCGCCCCGCTCAGGTCGGTCGGCAAGGAAGCCGTTGATTTTATCAAAGCCCGCTTGTCAGCACTTTTTGACAACGCTGACGATAGCCTTTTTGAAATGGCTGATCGCGCAGCGAGCAATTCCGAGCAGGCGCTTTTCTTCGAAGCTATGCGGGCGGTGCGCCTGCAACGCCACGCCATTACTACCCAGTGTTGCCAGCAGCTTGCCCGGGATCTGGAAGCACTCAATGACACAGCGGATGTAGTCAAGGTCAAGCCAACATCCAATTTTGCCATCGACAGTCTGTCTCTTGTTCAGCCCGACGACCTGGAGCAAACGGTCGCGCTCGACAGTATGGTTGGCCGGGTGGTGGAGCGGAACCGTCAAGCGCTTTCGCATCTGGCGATTCGACTCAACAGTCTGGTTAAATCGCCTGTTGACGAAAACAGCAATCCTCTTGGTCCAGCGGGCCTGGCGCAGATATTTATGGATGCGTTGGGCGGGATGGACCTTGATATAAAAGTACGCTTGATCGTTCTCAAGCTCTTTGAGCGTTATGTGTTCAATCAGATAGATCCCTTTTATACCAAGGCAAATGCCCAGCTCGTCAGCGCTGGTGTGCTGCCTGATCTGAAGAGCACTGCAGCACCCCAGCGGCGGCCGCCCACCCCGGGTGCCAGTTCTGGGACTAGTTATGCCCAGGGAGGCTACGAGAGGCAGGAGAGCGATGACCAGCAGAGGGTGCTTTCCCTGTTCAGCGAGCTGATCGGTAACTGGCGTCACGCTAGCGGAGATGCGGCGCTGTCGCGGGTTGCGGGCTCTTCAGCTGCGCCGCTGCAAAGCAGTGAGTTACTGGGCGTTCTGGCCCAGGTGCCTGTGGATGAGATGGCGGAAGGCGGTTTTGGGCGCCAGGATCTGCGTACTCATATCAATCAGTTGCTGCGCGAGCAACGTGATCATCATGGACAACGACGCTCCGTTGATCGTATTGATGAGGACGTGATCAGTCTGGTTTCGATGTTGTTTGATTTCATTCTGGATGATCCGCAATTGCCTGCTGCGCTAAAAGCGATGATAGGCAGGCTGCAACTGCCGATCCTGCGTCTGGCGATTGCTGATAAACGCTTTTTTGGTCAGGCCAGCCATCCTGCACGAAGGCTGCTGAACGAGCTGGCCCGCGCGACGATGGGGTGGAATGATCAGGATGATCTTCGGCGCGATCAGTTGCATGTCTTGCTGGAAAGTATTGTTCAGCGTCTGCTTGCCGAGCCAGAACCGCAGCCAGACATGTTTGCGGCGATGCATAGTGAGTTGACCAGCTTTGTCAGTACCGAGAAGCGTCGTTCTGATCTTCTCGAACAGCGGACTCGCGATGCTGAAGAAGGCAAGGCCAGGGTGGATGCCGCCCGTGGTGAGGTGGCGGCCAGATTGAATGCACTGCTTTTGGGAAAGACGCTGCCCGTCTTCGTAGTGGATCTGTTGCGTGACACCTGGAGTCAGGTAATGCAAATGATCTGCCTGCGGGAAGGGGCGAATTCTGCTGCCATGCGATCGGCCGAGGAGGCGGCACGCCAGTTGCTTCTGAGCGTTGAGCCATTGGGGATCGGTGGCGCAGGGGAGCGTGAGGATCTCAATAGGCAGGTGCGTGAATCCCTCGCTGAAGGGCTAACGCTTCTGGGCATTCAGGCTGAGCAGGGAGCGCCGTTACTGGTGCGGCTCAAACAGTTGCAACAATCCGTGCTGCTTGAAACGGGCGGCCCTGCGCAAGCAGCCGAGATCTCCCCGGTTTTAGACGGGGACGAGCAGGGCACTATCCGGGAGGAGCAACAGGTAGAAAACCTTGTAGCCCCGGAAGTAACAACGCGGGATGGAGAAGATACTCAGGCTGGGTCTCGTGTGTCTCCGCAGATAGCCTCAAAGCTGGAGCAAGCCGCGCAGTCAGTAGACGATTCTGCCGGGGTGGTGGGGCCGGGTGCACCATCCGTGCCTGTGGAATCACCTCCCCAGGCGCCGCGGTCTCGCACGCCTGTGATAGAAGTGCGTGAGCCGGTGCTGGAAGAGAACACTGCGCCTGCGCCGGCGGATCCGGCAGAGGAGGTTGATCCGGCAGCGGTCTCCTGGGTGGAGAAGCTGCACACCGGTAGCTGGTATGAGTTTCAGACGGATGAACAAGCTGCCGCGCAGCGTTGCAAGCTCGCTGCGGTAATCAGCTTCAGTGGCAAGTACATTTTCGTCAATCGTGCCGGCATGAAGGTCGCGGAGTTCAGCCGTGTCGGCCTGGCGGTGCATCATTCTGCTGGGTTGATTCGATTACTTAACGACAATCAGCTATTTGATCGTGCTCTTGAATCGGTGATCGGCAACCTCCGTCAATTGCAGGCGGGCAAGCACTGACACAAGTTGTGCTATCCAGCGCGCAGACTGCTAGCATAGGGCTTTTGCAGGACTCCCGATGCCATGCCGATACGCATAGAAGATGGTTGGGCGAGTGGTGTGCACATCTGCCCTTCGCCCCATTGCAATACCCGCTCTCCCGCGGACACCATCTCGTTACTGGTGATTCACAATATCAGCCTACCGCCCGGGCAGTTTGGCGGCGGCTTCGTGCAGGCCTTTTTTAGTGGTTCCCTCGATCCCCGCAAACATCCCTATTTTGCAGAAATAGCCAGCCTGCACGTCTCGGCCCATTTCCTCATCGAGCGCGGGGGACAGATCACCCAATTCGTTTCCTGTCTTGACCGGGCCTGGCACGCTGGCGTTTCTCGTTATGGGGGACGCACTGATTGCAACGATTTCTCGGTCGGTATCGAGCTGGAGGGTACCGACACTCAGCCTTATGAGGACGCCCAGTATCGCAGTCTTCTGGAGCTGACCCAGGCTCTGCAATCAACCTACCCGGCGATAACGCCATACCGTATCACCGGCCATGAATTTATTGCGCCAGGTCGCAAGACAGATCCAGGCATTGCCTTTGAATGGCGTCGTTATCTGAGGGATCTGATTAACCTGCCAGGAGGGCACGCAGCGTGAGTTTTCTAGTTCTTCTGTTGGTCGGTCTCATCGTCCGCTTCACTCCGTGGCGTCACGGATTCCCCCTTGATGCGCCCGGCTTCTGGGCGCGCAGGATTGTCGAGGGTGCCCCTTATCGCGCCGTTTGGCCCACTCTGGCGCTTCTGGCGTTGCCGTTGCTGCTTGCCGGCTTTGTTTTATGGTCTATAGGGGGGCAACTTTATGGCCTGTTGACTCTGGTTGCGCATGTCGTGCTCCTGCTGTTCGCTATTGGCCGTCATGACCCGCTGGGCTCAATGGCAAGTCCTTTCGAGGAGGCCTGGCAGCGGAGTGACCAGGAAGCGGCCTATCACATCGCCCGCCGGGACCTGGATCTGGACTGCGAAAACCCTGACGACCTTTTGCGCCAGGTAGATGCCAGCATTGGCTGCGCAGCGTTCCGTGACTACGTGGCACCCGTGTTCTGGTATTTATTGCTTGGACCATTGGGAGCGCTGGGTTACAGGTTGCTGAATCGTTTCGAGTTGCAGGCCGGGCATCCGGCCCATCCGTCGGTTACACGCATGACCCATGCCCTGGAATGGCTGCCGGCACGACTTTTTGCCATGAGCCTTGCCCTTGTAGGTGATTTCGAGCGAACGCTGGGGTTGGTAAAAGGTTGGCTACTGAGCTGGGAAATCAGCGCCGATCAAGTGGTAGCCGATTGCATTGCCGCGGCCCTGGGAGATGAGCAGGCAGTGGATTCTGCCCCGCTCGCTGTACTTCGACCGGTCCGTGTTCTTGTAACGCGCAGCTTGCTGGTATGGGCCGCCTGTATAGCATTCTTCAGCCTGTTCGGTTAAAGATGTTCGCAGTGTTGCCGATAGCCCAGTATGAGACAATCAGGGCAGGTTCAGTACTGCTTGCCTTTAGGGTTTTAGGAATACACAGGGTGGTGGTCGACCCGCCGACATAATAACCACAAGGCCTGATCACAGGTTTCTGCTGAAGCGGCTGCTTTGCGCCGCAGGTGGAGAATACGTATTTAGGGAGATGGATGCGTGAATAGTCTGATGGCCCCTGCCATAGCATTGATGAACCGCTTGAGTTACGGCATGAAGTTCTGCCTGATCAGCGTCCTGTTTTTTGTCCCTCTGGGTATTGTCAGCAGCATGCTGGTTCAGCAGGCATACGAGCGGGTCCAGATTACTCAGCGCGCACTCGATGGAATGACGCTCGTGGGACAGAATCTGTCGATCATGCGCAACGCAGAAATGCTGCGTGATCTGGATATGGTGCTTGGGCAGCTGGGTCAGGGCGAGTTTGCCGCTGATCTGGAGCAGCGCACGGCGGTGGTGCGTGAACAGGTAGTAAGTGCGCTGCAGAGTCTGGATCTGGATCCAGAGGACCCTCAGGCAAGTGATCTGTTGACCAAGCGCGACGAGTTGGTAGAGGCGTATCAGCAGGCCGGTCGGGAGTCAGTCCGAAACCGCGGTGCATTGACCAGTCTTGCGCTAGGCGAACTTGCCTCGCTACTGGGCTTCAGCGCGGCCTATGCAGGCCTACCCCAGGATTACGATCGCAATATACGTCAACTTTCGGACCTGTTGATCAACGTGACGCCGCCGATTACCCAGGCACTCGGAGCTGGTCGCGCCGTTGGCTCCTACTCCATTGGTCTGGGCTATCTGAACTCCGATGCCAGTCGGGACATGGATGATCTGTTTGAGAGTATGCAGACTCTGCGCGGTGGTTACGAACAGACTCTGGGCCTGGTACTGGCGGGTGATGAGCTGAGTGGACTGCGTGCGGCTGGCCAGGCCAGTCTTGAAAGTCTTGATATCGCCGCACGGATCTTCGAGGACGATATCATTCTGGCCAGCACGCTGAGCGGCAGCTGGCTGGACTACTTCAACCAGCTCACTGCAGAAATTGACAAAACCTATGCGTTCAACGAGGCGGTGCTCGAGACACTAGGTAATGTTCTGGCCAAGCGGCTGGGTGAAAATATCCAGGCCATGACGGTACTGATCATTTCCTTGTCAGCTGTAGGTTTGCTGATTATCTATCTCTACGCTGGCTTTTATATGGCCACACGTCGCACGCTCAAGCGGCTGTCCGTGCTGATGGGGCAGGTGGCTGATGGTGACATGACAGTCCATGTCGAGGTCGATAGCCGAGATGAACTTGGAGCCTTGGCTACTGACTTCAATCATACCGTGCGCCGCATTCAGGAACTGATCACCCAGGTCAGCCAGACCGCGGGACAGGTGGACCAACAATCGCAGCAGGTCGAGTCGATCTCCGGTGAGAGCAGTCGTGCGGTTGCTTCACAGCGCTCGCAGATCGAACAGGTGGCGACAGCCATGAACGAGATGTCGGCAACCTCCCAGGAAGTAGCTCGAAGCGCTGCGAATGCCGTGACCAGTGCCGGATTGGTGAGCAAGGAAACAATGGCAGGACGTCAATTGGTGGAGTCCTCGGTCGATGGTATCGAGAAACTGGCCAGCGAGATCGAGAACTCGGTCAATGCTATCAACCAGTTGGCCGACGACAGTTCCTCCATCAGTCGCGTACTTGAAGTGATAAAGGGTGTGGCCGAGCAGACTAACCTGCTTGCACTCAACGCCGCCATTGAGGCTGCCAGAGCAGGTGAGCAGGGTCGTGGTTTTGCAGTGGTGGCAGATGAAGTGCGAACGCTGGCAAGAAGGACCCAGCAGTCCACAGAAGAAATCGAGCAGATGATTGCCCGCTTGCAGAATGGCGTTAACGGCGCAGTCAAGGCCATGGGGGCGAGTCACGGTATGACGGGAGCCACCGTGGATTCCTCGTTGAAGGTACAGGATGCTCTGGCCAATATCCTCAAGGCGGTCAATCAGATCGTTGAGCAGAGCGAGCAAATTGCCGCTGCCGCTGAAGAGCAGACGGCAGTAAGCCATGATATTGATCAGAACATTGTTGAAATCAATCAGGTCAGTGATCGAACCGCCGAGGGCGCTCGGCAGACTGAAGAGTCCAGCAACCGTATGAGCCAGCTGGTCCAGCAGTTACAACAGATTATCAGCGCCTTCCGCGTTTGACCCGTGCACAGGCAGAACGGTAAAAGTCAAACCGTTCTGCCTGGCTCCTGGCCTATTCCTAAGCCTCTGGCTTGGGTTTGGACTGCCACAGGACTTCAGGTGTCTGTTCCAATTTCGCAATGGCCCTGGCCATGACAAATAGCAGATCCGACAACCGATTGAGATAAATCCGTGCCTGATTGTTAACCGCTTCCTTGCTGGAAAGCGAAAGGTAACGGCGTTCTGCTCGGCGGCAAACACTGCGGGCCAGGTGTGCGCTGGCCACGCACCGAGACCCACCAGGCAGGATAAAGTTTTTTAAGGGTTCCAGATCCGCGTTGTACTGGTCGATCAACACTTCCAGGTCCGCTACATCTGTCTCGCCAATGATATCGTGGCCGGGCACGGCCAGTTCGCCGCCCAGGTCGAAGAGTCGATGCTGAACCGGCCCCAATACCGCGCAGAAACTTGTCAGGTGCTGTGCTTGCAGATCTGCTATCAGTAATCCGAGCAGGCTGTTCAGCTCATCTACGCTGCCCATAGCTTCGATGCGAGGATGATCCTTGTCGATACGTCTGCCGTCAGCCAGGCCCGTCTGACCAGTGTCGCCAGTCCGGGTATAGAGTTTACTCAAGCGAAATCCCATGATGCATATGCCTTTAGGAAAGAAGGAAGTGTGCGGTAGGTGGTCCAGCGGCAAAGCCTAGCTGTTCTAAGCTCCGGCGCAAAGGATGCTCTCAGTTGGGCGGCAGTCCAAGCATTGCCAGATGTGTCTTCAATCGATCATGCAGACGTATCATCGTAGGTACTTCCAGACAGGCTGCCTCTGCTGTACGGCAAGCATGGCCAAGTATGTAGTCGATTTCTGTGCGTCGGCCTGCATGAACGTCCTGACGCATCGAGGAGCTATTCTGCGCAGTCCGCCGGATGACATTGCTGATGACCTCGGGTAGCTCCGTTGCCTGCCCGGTCATGCCCTGGCTTCGCAAAAGTGTCTGTAGTTCGCAAACAAGCGCATCGAGATCTTTTCCGGCATGCATCGGAATCTCGCCGTTTGGGCAGTCATGCAGTGCTGTAAAGGGATTGATGGCGCAGTTGATAGCCAGTTTTTGCCAGAGCACACGACCAATGTCTGGCTCCCATACCCAATCGAGGGTGGCTGGCTTGAGTGACCGGAGCCAGGGGGGGCAAGCGCCACCGTCTTCGTCCCCGATCCTGGTTGTTCCCTTTCCGGCCCAGACCACATGGCCGGGTTCGCGCATCCAGGCACCATCGGTGACACTCGCACAAAGTACCGGGCTTTGCCTGCACAGCTCCTTGGCCTGGTGCTGACTACCGATGCCGTTTTGCAACATGATCAGCGTGCTTTCAGGCCCCAGAAGGTGAGCAAGGGGGGCAAGCGCAGAGGCAACGGCATAGGCCTTTGTAGCAACGACAAGATGACTTATTGATGTGCATTCTGAGGCTAGCTGCGTTTCTACCTTGAGCCGTTGCTGGCTGCCCATGTGCTCAAACGTAAGTACGTTACCGGCGGTCTGCCATAGTGACACTGCCTCGCTGGAGCGCAAGATCAAGCGTACTTGATGCCCAGCCCCAAGGAGCCGACCTGCCCATAGCAGTCCCAGACTGCCGGCTCCAAGTATGTGAAACAGCATCGCCGTCAGCCCGGCTGGGGCCAGCGAACTTCAGTGATCAGGCTGGTTTCATAAGCCTCATCAAGGTGTTGTTCGACACACTCAAGCAGCTGTGCGGTACCTGGTAAAGCCTGTCTGTCATTCACCGCGCATAGTGCCATGCCGGCACGCAAGGTGAGATAGCCTTCGCTGGTTTTGAATGCCTTGAGGTTCAAGCCGTCGTGTAGCCGCTTGAAGCTGGCTGGTTTGCAGTCAGCGGGATCTTCAGCGAGAGTAACGATGGCAAAGGTGTTGGAGCCCACCCGGGCAATAACGTCGGTGGGCCTAACCAGCTGTTGGAGTCGACGGGCAATTCCCCTGAGTAGTTCATGTTGAACGCTCTCGCCAAGACGGCTGGTGAGCTCGTCGAGGTTCTGCACGCCCAACACCAGCGTGCAGCAGATGCCTCCGCGTGATTCGACATTGCGAAGAATGTCGCCGAGGCGTTGCAATGCATATCGCCGGTTTCCAAGGGCTGTCACGCTGTCTACCAGATTGTGTTCTTCCAACTGGCTGTTATTGCTCGCCAGTAGGCGATTTTCATCAAGCAGACGATTGATCAGCTGGGACGTGCGGTCAGCAGCATAGATGCGTGGAAGCAACTGTTCGTTCATTGACGACTTGCTGATGAAGTCGTCTACACCACGGTCGAAGGCTTCGCTGAGAACATTGTCGCCCTCGCGTGCCGTTAACAATACAACATAGGTGTAGTGGTCGGTCTGTTCATCGGTCTGACGAATGCGTGTAGTCAGCTCCAGGCCATCCATTTCCGGCATCAACCAGTCAGCGACCATTACGCTGGCTGGACGTTCTTCGTGCATTGTCAGCGCGTCCATTGCGGAGCTGGCAAATCGGATATCGGCATAGCCTGCGCGTGTCAGGTTGTGTCCAATAACCGCACTGCTGAACTTGGTGTCGTCCACCACCATGATGCTGAGCTGCGGGTTGGGCATGACGGGACTCCCGGTCTGTTGTTCTGTTCGGGTTATAATGCCACGAACCAAAGCCTAAGTTTTGCAATATATGTCATAAATTTTCTGTTTAGTTGAGGTAAATGCATGCCTTCTTTTGATGTTGTCTCCGAACTGGACAAGCATGAAGTCACCAACGCGGTAGAAAACTCCATGAAGGACCTTGAACGCCGCTATGACTTGCGGGGTAAGGGCAGTTTCGAGTTCAAGGATAAGGAATTGCTGGTGCATTTGACCGGCGATGCGGAGTTTCAACTGGAGCAGATGCTTGAGATTCTCAGGATTAATCTGGTCAAGCGTAAGATCGATATTCAATGTCTGGAGGTCAAGCCGGCCTTTGCATCAGGCAAGCAGGTAAAGCAGGATGTGCAGCTCAGGGAGGGCATAGACAAGGAGCTGGCGAAAAAAATCGTCGCCAGAATCAAGGAATCCAAGGCAAAAGTGCAGGCTGCAATTCAAGGCGAGCAGGTTCGCGTTACGGGCAAAAAGCGTGACGATCTTCAGGAAGTGATGGCGTTATTGCGCGGCGCCGATATGGAGATGCCCCTGCAGTTCAATAATTTCCGCGACTAAAGTCAATGACAGAGAGGTAGAACGGATGGATGAAGTGATAACGCAGCTTGAAGAGCTTCAGGAAGCATGGCTGCCCATGGTGGTGCAGTACGGGAGTCAGGTCCTGCTGGCTATTTTGACACTGTTGATTGGCTGGTGGCTGATCGGGCGAGTGACCGGCGGCGTCCATGTACTCATGGAAAAACGCAATATCGACAAGACCTTGCACGGATTTATTGGGGCTTTGGTTGGTATTGGGCTGAAGGTAATCTTGCTTGTCAGTGTGGCAGGCATGATCGGCGTGGAGACAACCTCGTTCATAGCGCTGATTGGTGCTGCCGGTCTAGCCGTTGGTCTGGCATTGCAGGGCAGCCTGGCAAACTTTGCCGGTGGCATGTTGATTCTCATAGTACGCCCGATCCGTGCGGGTGAGTATATCGAGGCTCAGGGCGTAGGTGGTACCGTCGACACTATTCAGATTTTCAATACCATTCTGAAAACCCCTGATAACAAGACCATCATTATTCCCAATGGCGCCCTGTCCAACGGCAACATTATCAACTATTCCCGCCAGCCCACCCGTCGCGTAGATCTTAATATCGGGATCGATTATGGCGATGATGTGAAAAAGGCTCGTGAGATATTGTTAGGCTTGGCAGCCGCCGACGAGCGTGTCTTCAAGGATCCGGAGCCGGTAGTCTGGCTGGTTTCGCTGGGTGACAACTCGGTCAACCTGTCGCTGCGTATGTGGGCCAAGACAGATGACTACTGGGGTGTCTACTGGGGCCTCCAGGAGTTGGCCAAGGAGCACTTTGACCGCGAGGGAATCACTATTCCGTTTCCCCAGCGTACGGTTCATATGATGACAGGATCGGCTGCAGAGTAAGTAGTAATCTGATGAAAAAGCCCGGTATCCACCGGGCTTTTTTTGTCTTCAAAAAAAGGTGCCACGTATGGGTCAATCAATACCCGGGCGTTTAAGCCTGTCGGGGTGGGCTACCTTTATCAGCACGAACGCCAGGACGATAGCCGGCAGGCCGGTAAGCGCAGTGAGCATGAAAAAGGTCACCCAGCCCATATTGGCGGCCAGCAAGCCGGTAAAGCCGGCTGCAAACTGACCTGGTAACGTCATTATTGAACTGAACAATGCATACTGTGTGGCTGTATAGGCGGTATTGGTCAGGCTCGAGAGATAGGCAATGAAGACTGAAATCGCCAATCCACCGGTGATGTTATCGGCAACGATAGCGAGAATGAGCCCGTACTGTTCGGGACCAATGTGCGCTAGCCAGGCGAAAGTCAGGTTGGTGGCCGGTGCCATAAAGGCGGTTAGCAGCAAGATAGGCGCAATACCGAAACGGGCTACCAGAAGCCCCCCTAACGCGGCTCCCAGCAAGGTCATGCCCAGGCCGAAGGCGGCTGCAATGTTGGCGATCTCAGCCTTGCTGAAGCCCAGGTCCAGGTAGAAGGGGTTGGCCATCACGCCCATGAAAATGTCGCTTATGCGAAATGTCGCAATAAAAGCAAGAATGATCAGCGCGGCCTTGCCGTAGCGTTGAAAAAACTCGGCAAAGGGACACACCATTGCACCAATGAACCAGGCGGTCAGATTCCTGCGCCATCCCGCATGGTTGGTCCTCGCAAGATAGTCGCTCACACGCTGCTCCAGCCGCATTGTGGAGTGAGTGACATGCACCGCAGGCTCGGCAATGATCAGCGTGGTCAGAATGCCAACGCCCATCAACCCGGCCATCGCCGTGTAGGCAATGGTCCAGCTATCCAGTGAAGCCAGATGCAGCGCGCCGGCGCCCGCTGCGAGAATGGCTACCCGGTAGCCCGTAACATAGGTGGCGGCCATGGCGCCCTGGCGATGCTTTGCCTCGGCCTCGACACGGTAAGCATCGATTGCAACGTCCTGGGTTGCCGAACCGAACGCAGCAAGAACTGCCCATAGCGCAACAAGGGTAAGGTTCTCTCTGGGGTCAGTGAAAGCCATGCCGAGCAGGGCAACGGCAATGACCAATTGAGCCAGCAGCATCCAGGCCCGACGTCGCCCCAGCCAGCGGCTCAGAAGGGGCAGCGGAGCGCGATCAATCAGAGGGGCCCAGAGGACCTTGATGGAATGCGCCATGCCGACCCAGCTTAAAAAACCAATGGCCGTCAGTTCGACGCCCAGGTCACGCAGCCATGCGCTGAAGGTGCCACCAACCAGCAGTAGCGGCAGGCCCGCGGAAAAACCCAGGAAAAGCATGCCGATAACGCGTGGTTTTAGATATACACGCAAGCCTTCACGTTCGTCTGTAGAAGTGGTGGGGGTGCCATTGGTTTCGGGGTCGATCATGCTGCTCCTGTTCTTCCAGTTCAATCCGGCCAGCCGAAACGTTTCATGTCGACCCGGCGATCGGTGATGATGATTCCTTCGGCGAGTAGCCGTTGATATTGCTCCTGACCTGCAGGGTGGTCCGGCGGTAATGAAAGCTGCCCCTGACTATTCACAACCCGGTGCCAGGGCAGAGCCGTCCCTTCGGGCAACTGCCCCAGCCAGCGTCCGGCCAGGCGTGCTCCACGACCCATTCCTGCCAGTTGCGCCAGTTTGCCATAGCTCGTGACACGCCCTTCGGGAACAGCCGCCAGAACCTGCCAGAAGGTCTCACGCACCGAGGCAGAGTTCGTTTGCACGTCTCTTTTCGCCGCTGCTGGCTTTCGATTTTCAGTCATGGATAATAGCGCCTCGCTGTTGAGCCCATCATATAGGTACGCCATGTTCCGTTGTCGATTTCTGTTGGCAGTCGCTCCGCTTCTTTTAGTATCCACCGTCGCCATTGCGGACACACTGTGGCTGACGAATGGCGACCGTATCAGCGGTACCATCGAGCTGCTTCAGGATGGTGAGCTGGTCATGAATACCCAGCTTGCGGGCCGTATCCGGGTCGGTGTCGAGGATATCAGCACCTTCGAGGCAGAGCATGCGTTGCTTATCAAAACGCTGGGGCAGGCAGAGGGCACGTTGACGGTATCTGCATCGCAGACCGCTGGAACGGTCAATGTTCTCAATGGTGGTACCGAACCTGTGTTGCTCAAGATCAATTCAATTCAACAGATGCTCGAACCTAGCCCTGTTATCGAGGATTGGGTGTGGACGGGTGATGTGACCGGTGCGCTGGATATCAAGAACACGAATACCGATCAACGGGATCTGGATCTAGCCTTTGATACCCGTGCCCGGCATGGCGACTGGCGACACGTGCTTGGCGGTGAGTTCGAACGTGATTACCGGGACGATGTAAAAAGCCGCCATTTCTGGCAAGCCGATTACGGTGTGAGCTGGTTTTTTGACGATAAGTGGTTCTGGCAGACTGCAGTTGGCTATCAGCGGGACCATCTCAGTGAGATAGCCAAGCGCCGGCAGTTTGGTATGGGCCCCGGTTACGAATGGTGGAATGACGCATTGGGCCGTTTCGAAACGTCGGCGCGTCTGGATCGCGTTACGCTGGAAAATCGAGATGGTAGTACTGACGTATTCAATGCCCTGGGCCTGCAATGGGAGCTACGCCGCTATCTGTTCAGCAAGCGCTTTGAAGCGATTCATAACGCCGAAGCCCTAATTCCGGATGATCCAGCAATCAATTTTGCTCTGGATGCGGAGCTTGGCGTCCGTTACCTGCTAAATAGCTGGGCCTCACTCAGCTTGCTCACCGAGTGGGATTACGTCGATGGAAGTTCCCAGAACAGCATCAATCATACGCGCTATCGATTGGGTTTCGGTGTGGGCTGGTGAGGACCCTTCGAGTCGCATGGGAGGAGTAATGGCAGGGTTGCCACTGGCAAGCCCTGCCTTTGGCAGACGTCAGATTCGAATGCCGCCGTCCAACTCCAGAATTCGGCCCGTGTAGTAATCGTTTTCAAACAGGTAAGCGGCCGAGTGGGCAATCTCTGCAGGCTTACCCATTCGTTTGAGGGGAATCCCCGAGGTCATTTTTTCCAGTGCTTCGGGTTTCATCCCGGCGGTCATATCGGTTTCGATGAAGCCCGGAGCGATGCCCGCGACTCGGATACCGTAGCGCGCCAGTTCCTTGGCCCAGGTAACAGTCAATGCAGCCACACCGGCCTTTGCGGCGGAATAGTTGGATTGGCCCATGTTGCCGGCGCGGGAAATGGAGGAGATATTGATAATCAGGCCCTTGCTACCCAGCTCAACCATTTTGGCTGCTACTTCGCGCGTACCGAGAAATACGCCGGTCAGGTTTACGTCGATAACCGACTGCCATTGCGCAAGACTCATCTTCTGGATTTCACCATCCCGGGATTTGATCAGCAGGCCATCGCGCAGGATGCCGGCGTTGTTGATCAGGCCATTGATGGTGCCAAAATCCGCAGCTACCTGACTGACCATTGCAACGACTTGCGGCTCATCGGCCACGTTGCAAATATAGGAGCGCGCATCGCCGCCTGCCTGTTTGCAGGCCTCTACAGCCTCGTCCAGACGTTCCTGATTGAGATCAACCAGTGCCAGCCGGGCGCCTCGCGCGGCAAGGTATTCGGCCATCGAGCGCCCGAGGCCCTGACCGCCGCCGGTAATAATGATCACACTGTCTTTCAATTGCATGGTTGGCACTCCTCATAGCCAAAGGGGGAACTTGTGCGACGCAAGCATGCCCGAGTCACATGGATTTTAGAATACCCGGAAATGGATTTTGGTCATTCTTTGACCTTAAAAGCAATTATGGACAGTGTGGGGGTGTTGGGTTGAAAGGAGGCTCAGGTGCACCCATATAGGGAACTGATGAGACAATTGTTCGAGGTTCGCATGCCTGTTTTGCGCTTTTTGTTGCTGGCTATTCCGTTGATCGAGCTGGCTGGTCTGATAATCCTTGGTCAGGCCATAGGCGTTGGCCTCACGCTCTTGTGGGTGCTGGTCAGCGGCATTCTTGGTGTGGCCGTCATTCAGTCCCAGGGTTGGAACATGTTGCAGCGGTTGCAGGCCCGTATGGCCCAGGACAGCTCTCCCTTTGGCGTACTCAAGTCCGGCATGTGGGGTGTTCTGGCCGGTCTTTTGTTGGTTTTCCCTGGCGTACTCTCCGATGCCGCGGCATTGATCTGCCTGCTCCTGGCGTGGCGTTACCGTGGTCAGCCCCAACCGGGCGACCCAGACGGACCTGGAGTATGGCGTCAGGGCGACCACGACGTGATCGAAGGGGAGTGGGAGCAGGGCAGAGAGGAAAGGCTCAAGCGCGAAAACCCCGCTGACAAGGAGTGAAAAAAAATGGATTCGGCCCTTGAAATCGTCTACCGGGGCCCCATTAACGCTTCATCAGTTTGACGGGCATCCTGAAAGGAGCCCCACCGGACAGTGACGCTGCCTTTGGCGCGTCCTTCGGGCCGCAAGGCCTGATTAACTTGAGAGGCCGGTTCGCCGGCAATTGACATCAATATTGGGAGAGATACAACGATGAAAATCCGTCCGTTACACGACCGCGTAGTGGTTCGTCGCAGTGAAGAAGAGACAAAGACCGCTGGTGGTATCGTTCTGCCAGGCTCTGCCGCAGAAAAGCCGAACACGGGCGTCGTGTTGGCCGTTGGTACTGGCCGTATTCTGGACAGCGGTGAAGTTCGTGCTCCAGCTCTCAAAGAAGGCGACAAGGTTGTCTTCGGCCCTTACTCAGGCAGCAACACTATCAAGATCGACGGCGAAGACCTGTTGATCATGAGCGAGTCCGAAATCTACGGCGTGCTGGAAAGCTGAGTTACGCATTCCCGGCATTCTCTGAAAGACATTATTGAAGGAAAGTAAAAATGGCTGCTAAAGAAGTTAAATTTGGTATTTCCGGCCGCAACAAGATGCTGGCCGGTGTAAACATCCTGGCCGACGCGGTTAAAGCAACTCTGGGGCCAAAGGGCCGCAACGTTCTGATCGAGCGCAGCTATGGCGCGCCGATCATCACCAAGGACGGCGTCACCGTCGCCAAGGAAATCGAGCTGAAAGACAAGTTCGAGAACATGGGCGCACAACTGGTCAAGGATGTTGCCTCACGTGCCAACGATGACGCGGGTGACGGTACTACTACCGCCACCGTGCTGGCCCAGGCTATCGTAACCGAAGGTCTGAAGTCCGTTGCTGCCGGCATGAACCCGATGGATCTCAAGCGCGGTATCGACAAGGCAACTATCGCCATCGTTGCCGAGCTGAAGAACCTCGCCAAGCCCTGCGCTGATTCCCGTGCTATTGCCCAGGTTGGCACTATTTCCGCCAACTCCGACGAGTCCATCGGCAAGATCATTGCCGAAGCCATGGACCGCGTTGGCAAGGAAGGCGTAATTACTGTCGAAGAGGGCTCCGGTCTGGATAACGAACTGTCCGTTGTTGAAGGCATGCAGTTCGATCGTGGCTACCTGTCACCCTATTTCGTCAACAAGCCCGAGACCATGTCTGCTGAGCTGGATAATCCCTATATCCTGCTGGTCGACAAGAAAATCTCCAACATTCGCGAAATGCTGCCGACCCTGGAAGCAGTTGCCAAGTCTGGCCGTCCGCTGATGATCGTTGCTGAGGATGTCGAAGGCGAAGCGCTGGCGACTCTGGTTGTTAACAACATGCGCGGAATTGTTAAAGTCGCTGCCGTCAAGGCGCCTGGCTTTGGTGATCGTCGCAAGGCCATGTTGCAGGATATCGCTATCCTGACCGGCGGTACCGTGATCAGCGAAGAAGTGGGTCTGAGCCTGGAAAACACCGGCCTTGAGCACCTTGGCCAAGCCAAGAGCGTTCAGATCAACAAGGACAACACCACCGTAATCGATGGTGCCGGCTCCAAAACCGATATCGAAGCTCGCGTCGGTCAGATCCGCAAGCAGGTTGAAGATACGACCTCCGATTATGACAAAGAAAAACTGCAAGAGCGTCTGGCCAAGCTGGCTGGCGGTGTTGCGGTGATCAAGGTCGGCGCGGCTACTGAAGTCGAAATGAAAGAGAAGAAGCACCGTGTTGAAGACGCTCTGCACGCGACCCGTGCGGCCGTTGAAGAAGGCGTAGTACCTGGCGGTGGTGTTGCTCTGGTACGTGCTCTGCAGGCTATCGATGGCATGGTTGGCGATAATGAAGACCAGACCGTTGGTGTTAACCTGCTGCGTCGCGCTGTAGAAGCTCCTTTCCGTCAGATCGTGCTGAATGCCGGCGACGAGGCCTCCGTTGTTCTGAACAACGTCAAGGCAGGAACAGGCAACTATGGCTACAACGCCTCTACTGGTGAGTATGGCGACATGATCGAGATGGGTATTCTGGATCCAGCCAAGGTCACGCGCAGCGCGCTGCAGGCCGCCGCGTCCGTAGCCAGCTTGATGATCACTACCGAAGCCATGATTGCCGAGCTGCCGGAAGACGACAAGCCCGCAATGCCTGATATGGGCGGTATGGGTGGTATGGGTGGCATGGGCGGCATGATGTAAGCCGACTGCCTCCAGGCAAGATCAGAACCCGGTACCTAAGGTACCGGGTTTTTTTTGCGCTCTAAAATGGCCTTGAATAGATCACCTGCGACTCGTGATGCCGGTAAATGTTCCGGTCGGGCTGCGCTCTTTTTGTAAGCCTTTGCCTACAGGTCACGTAAGCGAAGTCTGCCAAGCGTTGTCAGTACTTGGCATAAAACGACTAAGAAAAATGGTAAGTTATTAATTAATATGAATATATTATTTTAGACCCGTAGGTTTAAGCCGTTTTATCACACTTGCTTACATTCTGCTGAGCAGTACTATGTACCCATGTGTGAGGGATCACGCAGTCAGGCAGGAAGCCAGACAAGGATCATCAGGGTGATGGAGTCAGGACGACTGGATAAGGATGTCACATAGGGAATGAAAGAGTGGGCGGGTTTTCCCGCCCCTTTTTTTGCCTGCGATTTGGCCCTGCCTGGGCGACAGACACAAAAAAGCCGGCTCTTTAGCCGGCTTTTGCATACCATGCTAAAGCACTAGCGCTCCAGATATTGCAACTTGTCTGGTACGCCATCCCACTCTTCAGCGTCGGGCAGCGATTCCTTCTTCTCTGTGATGTTCGGCCAGACTTCCGCCAGTTCGGCGTTCAGTTCAGTGAACTCCTGCATGTCTTCCGGTACTTCATCCTCGGAAAAAATGGCATTAGCCGGACACTCAGGTTCGCACAGGGCGCAGTCGATGCATTCGTCCGGATGAATCACGAGGAAATTGGGACCCTCGTAGAAACAGTCGACGGGGCAGACCTCAACGCAATCGGTGTATTTGCACTTGATGCAGTTGTCTACAACAACAAAAGTCATGGCGGGGTCTCCGGAATAAGTCGGTCTTCATTAATGGCGCGTAGTCTAGCAGTTTTTGCTTTCTGGTACAGAGCGATGGAGAATTTTGCCGAAGTTGGCAACATGTTCGCCGCTCTTAATGCAAATATGTCTCATTTGCGAAATCATCGATATTCCGCCTTCCAGGCGTAGAGTAGCTCCAGTGCCTGTCTGGGAGTCAGCTCGTCAGGCTTGAGTTGTTGAAGTTGCTCAAGCAAGGGATGGGGTGAGCTGGCGAACAGATCATTTTGCTGGGGCGTCATGGTCGGCGCACGCTCGGATTTGCTCTGCTGGCTCAGGCTTTGCTGTTCGAGTAACGCCAAGTGCTCGCGCGCACGGTCAATGACTGGTCGAGGAACGCCTGCCAACTGGGCGACCTGTAGACCGTAACTCTGGCTCGCAGGGCCTGGCAGCACGCTATGCAGAAAAACGATCCGCTCATTGTGTTCGGTCGCATTGAGATGCACGTTGGCAACGCCGGGATCGGTATCAACCAGGCCGGTCAATTCGAAATAGTGCGTGGCAAATAAAGTGAATGCGCGTACACGGGCCAGGTATTCGGCCGCCGACCAGGCGAGTGACAGGCCATCAAAGGTACTTGTGCCCCTGCCGACTTCGTCCATGAGCACCAGGCTGGCGTCGGTGGCGTTATGCAGGATGTTGGCTGTCTCGCTCATCTCCACCATGAAAGTCGAGCGCCCGCCTGCCAGGTCGTCGCTGGAACCGATGCGAGTAAAGATGCGATCAACCATCGACATCTCGACGGAGTGCGCCGGTACAAAGCTGCCTATGTGAGCGAGGAGTACAATCAGCGCGGTCTGACGCATATAGGTCGATTTACCGCCCATGTTAGGGCCGGTGACGATCAGCATGCGGGTGTCGGGATCCAGATGCAGGTCATTGGCGACGAATGGACCGTCCAGTACGTGCTCCACTACTGGATGCCGTCCTTGCTCAATACACAGTTGGCTGCCTTCAACGAAGGTCGGACGCTGATAGTCAAGCGTGCTTGCCCGTTCGCTCAAGGTTGCCAGCACATCAAGCTCGGCAAGTCCTGCTGCGCTGTCCTGCAGGCGTGCTAGGTCTTCATTGAGGCGGTCAATTAGCTCCTCGTAAAGCTGTTTTTCACGGGCCAGGGCTCGGCTGCGCGCCGATAGCGCTTTGTCTTCGAAGGTTTTCAGTTCGGGTGTTATGAAACGCTCTGCGCCCTTTAGCGTCTGACGGCGGACATAATCGGCTGGCGCCTGGGCGGACTGGCCCCGCGACAATTCGATGAAGTAACCATGCACCCGGTTGTAACCGACCTTGAGGGTGGAGAGGCCGGTGCGCTCCCGCTCACGGGTTTCCAGATCGATCAGATATTGTCCGGCGTTTTCGCTGATGTTCTGTAGCTCATCGAGATCCGCATCGTATCCCGGCTTGATCACGCCACCGTCGCGCAGTACAGCGGGTGGGTTTTCGATTACCGCGCGCTGCAGCAATTCGGCCAGTTCGGGGTATACACCCACCTCGCTGGCGAGATGTTGCAGGTGAGGCGTTTCGAGCGGCACCAGTGCCTGTTGCAGAGCGGGCAGGGCGGCGAGTGAGTCCCTCAGCCGTGCCAGGTCTCGGGGGCGTGCCGAGCGCAGGGCGATACGCGCGAGTATCCGTTCGATATCGCCAATACCCTTCAATGCAGGCTGTAATTCTTCGTGGTAATGCTGCTGCAGAAGGGTGCTTATGCTGTCCTGGCGAGCCTGCAGTACCTTTGGGTCGCGTAACGGGCGATTCAACCAGCGGGCAAGTAACCGGCTGCCCATGGCCGTGGCCGTATGGTCAAGTACATCCAGCAGGGTATTGTCGCGGCCGCCGGATAAGTTGCTGTCGATTTCCAGATTACGTCGGCTGGCACTGTCGATAATGACGCTGTCTTCGAAACGCTCCAGCATGATGCTGCGAATATGGGGCAGGGCGGTACGCTGGGTTTCCTTGGCGTAGCACATCAGGGCTCCTGCGGCGCCCATACCCAGGGTCAGGTCATTACATCCAAAGCCGACCAGGTCCTTGGTACCGAATTGCTGGGTAAGGGCCTTGAAGGCGCTGTCACGGTCAAACTCCCAGGGCGCACGGCGTCGCACGGCGCGGCGTCGCTCTATGGGGGTATTGGTTTCCCAGTCATCCGGGATCAACAGCTCAGCCGGTGCCAGGCGTTCCAGTTCGCCAAGTAATGTCTCCCAGCCCTGGAGCTCCATCACGCAGAAGCGTCCGCTGTTGATATCCAGGGTTGCCAGTCCAAAACCTCGCTCGCTGCCAACCAGTGCGGCCAGCAGATTGTCGCGCCTTTCGTCCAGCAAGGCCTCATCACTCACTGTGCCAGGTGTGAGGATGCGAACTACCTGACGTTCCACGGGTCCCTTACTGGTAGCGGGATCGCCGATCTGCTCGCAGATCACCACGGATTCGCCAAGCTTCACCAATCTGGCCAGGTAGCCTTCCGCGGCGTGGTAGGGAATGCCTGCCATCGGAATCGGCTGGCCACCGGATTGACCGCGGGCTGTGAGAGTGATGTCGAGAAGGCGCGCAGCCTTTTTGGCGTCGTCGAAAAATAGCTCGTAGAAATCGCCCATGCGATAAAACAACAGCTCATGGGGATGGTGCTGTTTGATCCCGAAATATTGTTGCATCATCGGTGTGTGGCTGACGGATTTCTCGGCGCGGCTCATGCAGATCCCTGATAGATGACTAGTTTGCCGCGCCTAGTCTACGCAATGCATCCACAGCTTTTAAGCGCAATTTGAAGAGGCAAGTGATATGTCCCAGTATGACCCCCTGATCGACTCTGCAGCCGCACGGTTGGGCAGTGTCCTGCGCCCCCAGGGATACCAGGTAACGGCCGCCGAATCCTGCACGGGCGGTGGAATATCCGAGGCAATTACCCGTGTGGGCGGCAGCTCCGCCTGGTTTCAGACCGGTTTTGTCACCTACGCAAACCAGAGCAAGAGTCGCTGGCTTGGGGTGGAGGAGGCGGTACTGGAAGCCCATGGCGCAGTCAGTGAAGAGGTAGTACGCGCGATGGCCAGCGGCGCGCTCTCGGCCGCGCACGCAGATATTGCCGTGGCGGTCAGTGGTATTGCCGGTCCCGACGGCGGTACCGCGGACAAGCCGGTAGGCACGGTATGGTTCGCCTGGGCCATGCGCGACGGCACGGTCAGCTCCGGTTGCCGGCGTTTGCAGGGCAACCGCCGGGAAGTACGTGCGCAAACGGTGCTGCATGCGCTCGAAGGTCTAATCAAGGCTGCCGAACGGCTGGCTGTGAGCCAGTCCTCAACCTAATCAAACAAGGGGTAGGCGGCGGCAAACTTCTGTGGAATAATACTGACCATATATACAGTAGTTTTCGTTGACCGGGCACTAGCGTACCCGCCACTCCAAGAGGATGCACAATGGACGACAACAAGAAAAAGGCGCTTACGGCTGCCTTGAGTCAGATTGAACGTCAGTTTGGCAAGGGTGCGGTGATGCGCATGGGCGATCACGAACGCATGGCCATTCCTTCCATCTCCACAGGCTCGCTGGGATTGGATATTGCCCTCGGCCTTGGCGGCCTGCCGAAGGGCCGTGTGGTCGAGATCTACGGCCCTGAGTCTTCGGGTAAAACTACCCTGACACTGTCAGTTATCGCCCAGGCTCAGAAGCAAGGTGCAACCTGTGCTTTCGTTGATGCCGAGCATGCTCTGGATCCCGAGTACGCAGGCAAACTGGGCGTCAACGTTGATGACCTGCTGGTGTCACAGCCCGATACAGGTGAGCAGGCGCTGGAAATTACCGACATGCTGGTGCGTTCCAATGCAGTAGACGTGATCGTTATTGACTCCGTCGCGGCTCTGGTGCCCAAGGCTGAAATTGAAGGCGAGATGGGTGATCACCACGTAGGTGTGCAGGCCCGCCTTATGTCCCAGGCCCTGCGCAAGATTACCGGTAATATCAAGAACGCCAACTGTCTGGTGATCTTCATCAACCAGATTCGTATGAAAATCGGCGTGATGTTCGGCAACCCGGAAACCACTACAGGCGGTAACGCGCTGAAGTTTTATTCCTCCGTGCGTCTGGACATACGCCGCACTGGCGCGGTGAAGGAAGGCGACGAAGTGGTCGGTAGCGAGACCCGCGTCAAAGTCGTCAAGAACAAGGTGGCACCGCCTTTCCGACAAGCTGAATTCCAGATCCTCTACGGTTCGGGTATCTACCACAATGCCGAGATCATTGATCTGGGCGTGCAGATTGGCCTCGTGGAAAAGTCCGGCGCCTGGTATGCCTACAAGGGCAACAAGATTGGCCAGGGCAAAGCCAATGCGGCCAAGTACATGTCTGAAAATCCGGCTATCGCCGATGAGATCGAGAAGGCCATCCGCGATCAGTTACTGCCCAAGCCCAGCAATGCCAAGGCAGCGGCCCCCGAGGCCAGTGCTGACGTCGATCTCTGATCTGACCCCGCATCATGTTTGGCCGTCAGCAGCAGCTTGAAACACCTCAGGAAATCCGGCGCTCTGCGCTGGATTTATTGGCGCGTCGTGAACATAGTCGTCTGGAGATGCTGCGTAAACTGAAGTTGCGTGGCGCCTCTGCAGATCAATGCGAAGCGGTAATTGAGCAGTTGCAGGAAGACGGACTGCTTAGCGATGAGCGGTTCTGCGAAGCCTACGTGCACTCACGTGTTCAAAGGGGTTACGGTCCTCAGCGATTGAGCGAAGAGTTACGCGAGCGAGGCGTTGACGATCATATAATCCACGCAGTTATAGGTTTGGACTGGAACTGGTCAGAGCGCGCCGAGTCCGCCTTTGCAAAGCGTTTCCCTGAAGGCCCTGCGCGGGACAACAGGGAGCGGGCGAAGCAGCTTAACTTCATGCGTTACCGGGGTTTTCCAGATTTTCGGCTTGATTGACGAAGTCGATAAGTGCGCGCAAACGCCCTTGGTGGCGACCCGTAAAAGCAAATTCCAGCCGATGCATCTCTTGCAGTTCCGGTTCATCAGGGTCGGTTAGCGTTGGAGCGCTCTGCTGAAATGTACCTTCCTTGCAGATATCACTGAACTGGTCGTTTATCTGTTGCATGGCAGATGTGGATAAAGGCCGCTGTATTCGCAATTGATAGCTGCCATCCGCCCATCTGGATGAATGATAATTGCTGTAGAAATGCAATATTTCTCGCATCGCCTGATCGGGCGAGCGCGCCAGCGTCATCAGGTTGAAATCAGCCTCTAGAATATAGCCCTCATCGCACATCTGGGTCTTGAAGAAGGTCAGTAAGCCATCCCAGAAGCCACCACCTGGAACATCCAGAAGAATGACAGGTACCACCGGGCTCTTGCCGGTCTGGATCAGGGTAAGGACTTCCAGTGTTTCGTCCAGGGTACCAAAACCTCCAGGGCAGAGAACCAGTGCGTCGGCCTCTTTGACAAAGAACAGCTTGCGCAGGAAGAAGAACCTGAACTGCAGATCATGGTCAGTGTTATGGACTATCTCGTTGGAGCGCTGTTCAAATGGCAGGGTGATATTGAACCCAAGACTGTTATCAAGTCCGGCCCCTTGGTGGGCAGCCCCCATGATCCCGTTACCGGCTCCGGTTATGGTCATGTAGTCGTTTCGGGCAAGGATCTTGCCCATGTCCCGCGCAAGGGCGTAGAGCTGGTGGTCGACAGGGGTGCGAGCAGAGCCGAAAACAGTCACCTTGCGACGGCGTTTGAATATTTCCAGACGACAAAAAGCCTGCTCAAGCTCAGCGATGGTCTGCAGCATGATCTTGGCATCCCAACGGTCCCTGTCAGCCTGTGCCATGCGTACAATATTTAGGATCATCTCGCGATAAAGTGGCGCGTTTATGGTCTTACCGGCGCTGGCATTGACCAGGGCATCGATTTGCTGCTGTAGCCCTGTACCGCCAGTCTGCACGTGTCGCGTCAGGTAGTCGGCTGGGTCTTTGTCATCGGTCATTAACTATTCCAGTGCCAGTTTGAGCGATTGTCAGAACGCTATTTGTTCATCCAATTCGGGTATGTTCGCCAGCCAGCCGAGCCTAGCCTTTATCGCCTCTGCAAGTGCTTGACTCTTCTCCAGCTCACCATGCACCAGGTAGATTTCAGGACTGCGTTTGAAGTGGCCAAGCCATTCAATCAGTTGTGACTGGCCCGCATGCGCAGAAAATCCACCAAGGGTATGCAATTGGGCTTTCACGGCGAGGCTCTGATGGATGATGCGCACATTTTTTTCACCATCAACCAGACGACGGCCCAGGGTACCCTTGGCCTGGAAGCCCGGCATGATGATATGACAGTCCTCTCGCCACAGATTGTGCTTGAAATGATGAACGATACGCCCTCCGTTACACATGCCAGATCCTGCAATAATAATAGCGCCCCCGCTGACACGGTTGATTGCCATGGATTCCTCGGTACTTGGCGTGCACTTGAGAATCGGTAGCCAGTGCTTGAGGTCACCCTCTTTCTGGTTTTCTATCAGCGCTTTTTCCGCAGGTCTGAAATCCTTGCGAAATCGATCGTAGATTTCTGTTGCTGCTATAGCCATCGGACTATCCAGAAAGACGGCCTGTTGCTTTAGCGTGCCGGCCTGATAGAACTTGCCCAGGTAGTAGAGAATGTCCTGCGTACGACCAACCGCAAACGACGGAATCAGGACGTTTCCGCCGCTGGCCCATGCGGCGTCAAGTATCTCCTTGAACTCTTCAAGGGTTTCGTCCAGATCACGGTGGTCACGATCGCCGTAGGTAGATTCCATCAACAGCAGATCTGCTTCCCCAATAGATTCAGGTAGTCGCAACAGGGGCGATTGGCTGTTGCCCAGGTCTCCTGAAAACACCAGCTTGCGGGAGAGGTTATGCGCCTCATGGATGGTTATTTCCACGATAGAGGATCCCAGAATGTGCCCAGCGTCATGGAAGGTGACATTGATACCATCGGCTATTGGTGCTTCGAGCCCGTACTCGTGAGTCTTGCACAGGCCAATAGCAGCATCGGTATCCTCTTGGGTGTAGAGCGGTTCAAGGAGGGGTTTTCCGGCGCGTCTGCGCCACTTGTTTTCCCAATCGGTATCGCGTTGTTGTAGTGCTGCAGCGTCGCTAAGCATGAGCTTCAGGAGTTCTGCGCAGCCCTGGGTCATGTGAATGGGACCGCTATAACCCTCAGCTACCAGTTTGGGCAGGAGACCCGAGTGATCCAGGTGCGCGTGGGATATAACAACGGCGTCCAGGTTGGCCGGCATAAAGTCGAAGCGATTACGGTTCTGTGCTTCTTCCCGGCGATACCCCTGGGTCATGCCGCATTCCAGCAGAACACGACAGCCGTTGGCCTCCAGCAGATAGCAGGAGCCGGTAACCTGTTGAACTGCGCCTTTAAAGGTGAGTAGAGCCATGTGGGTATTCTCCGCCTAAAACTCCATTATGCGCGGCGTTGTGGACCTTTATATTGACCTGCAGCAGCTCAGAATGACTGGCAGTGCTCTGAGACAAAGCTGTGCGTCAGGACAGGCTGCGTGGTATCTGTCAGCACGAAGTGGTAGGTCAGGGTAGCGCCCATGTCCATCAGACGACGAAACTGGGGGTTGGTGCACACGCTGGCCTGTAACTGGCTGCGCACAACCAGAGGTTCGGACTGCAATTGCGCCGCATAAGCTTCGTTCACCGAGAGATAATTGATCAGATGACCGTCGCGCGCGCTGAACCCTTCATCCACAATATCGTCGTTGAGTGGACGGGGTGTTCCCACGCTGCTCTGCTTGGCAACGTCCTCCAGGGTATCCTGCAAGCGCATTTCCCGAAGCGATTGCGCCTGGACAGGAAGGGCGATAAGAGCTGCAACCATCAGGGTGGTGGTCAGGGATAACCAGCGCATAGTTTTCTCCATTGATCGGAATGTGTGACGGACTGCAACCTTCGACAGCCGAAGAGTGAACTGGTTCGTGGCAAGCCCGCTCAAAGGGGTTTTGATTGTGTCAGAATGCTCATCAGGCACCAAATCTCATTGTGGATACCCATGACCGAAGAGAAACACCCCGAGCACGCTGTGCACCGGCTGCGAAGGCAGTTGCGCGATAAATCGACAAGACCCTTTCTCGCCCGTGGCTCGTTCATGCAGCGTTGCGAGGGTTGCCTGCTTGCACCCAAGGCATGCCTGTGTGACTGGCAACCCAGGCTGGCAACATCAGTGGGCATCTGTCTGATCATGCATCCCCTGGAGCCACTCAAGCCCACCAATACCGGTAGGCTGATTGCCGACTGCCTGCCGGCGACGCACGCCTTTGTCTGGTCCCGCACGGAAACCGCTCCACAGCTGGAGCAGCTACTCGCAGATCCGCAATGGCAGCCCTACATCGTTTTTCCGGGGGAGTATGCGCAGCCCAATCAGCAGGTATTGCAGGAGTTACCTGAGCGAAGCGCTTCAGGCAAGCGACCGCTATTGATCATTCTTGACGCAACCTGGACACAAGCGCGCAAGATGTTTCGAAAAAGCCCTTGTCTGGCCGGGTTACCGATTCTGAGCCTGCGTACCGAGCAGCTCTCGCGCTACCGATTACGTCGGTCCTGCCGAGAGGAGCATCTGTGCACCGTCGAAGTTGCTGCTGCCTGCCTGGCTCTGGCCGGCGATGAAACAGATGCACAGTTGCTTGGGGACTATTTCGACCTCTTTACCGAAGCCTATCTCGCATCGCGGGCCAATCGCCCAGTCGATCTGGATACGCCAGCGCATCAACGTCTTGCGTTGCATCTGTCCATGCACGTGAACGCTCAGTGATGTCCTGCCGGTTCCTGCTGAACCGGAACAATGGCCTTGCGTCTTTCCAGAAGCAATGGCACCAGTTGGGCTATCAGCATGCCAGCAAGCATCAGACAGCAGCCGATGAAGCCCCTGAGGCTCAGTGTTTCATTGAGAATCAGCCAGCCTGCCAGCGCAGCGAACACGGCTTCCAGGCTGAGTATGACGGCGGCATGGGAGGCAATTGCGTCACGCTGCGCTACAACCTGAAGGGTGAAAGCTACGCCCACAGCCAGCAAACCGCCATATAGAATGGAAGGGCCCGCCAGCAAGATCGATGCCCAGACCACAGGCTCGAAAATAAATGCCAGAACCAGGCTGATTACCGAACACACCACGAATTGGCAGAAAGCCACGCGTACCGGATCAAAGCGACTGGCCAGGGAGCTGACCAGCAGTACGTGGGCAGCCCAGCATGCTGCCCCGGTCAATTGCAGCCAATCGCCACGGGCAATGCTGTAATCGGCATTCACGCTTAATAGCAGCATTCCGACAAGCGCCAGACCTGCTCCGGCCCAGGTTCCTATCCCGGTGCGCATACCGATGAAGAGTCCAAACACCGGCACCAGGATAACGTACAGACCGGTAATGAATCCCGAATTGGTCACGGTAGTGAACATCAGGCCGATCTGCTGCAGGTTAATACCCAGGGTCAGTACCAGGCCCAGAACCAGACTTCCCATAAGCATCGGGCGGCTAAAGCGGTGTCCGCCAGGCGCGGTGCCAGGCTTGGCGAGCAATACCAGGGGCAGTACCGCCAGGGCCCCAAGCAGAAATCGCAGTCCGGTATAGAGAAAGGGCCCGATGTGCTCCATTCCCTTGCTCTGGGCGACAAAGGTCGAGCCCCAGATAAGGGCTGTAATGAGCATGAGCAGGTCGGCTCGGTAGGCTCTGGATTTCATGTCTTGCTCCGCTTGAATTGCTCCGGCGCGGAGTATGCCTACAGCTTTTGTCCAAAAACAGATACAGTTGCGCATGATCCACGTGTCATTGAGCCTATGCCGCCAGCTAATTGACGGGTTCTCTGGCTGCTGTCACGCTTTGCTTCACGAAACCAACAAAAATAACATTACTGTCGAGAACATCAGGTATGGCTCCCACCTACGATATTTTAATCGCAGACGATCACCCCCTATTTCGCAGCGCGCTGCGCCAGGCCCTTGTTGCTGCTGACGCGCAGGTTCAGCTCACTGAAGTGGGCAGTATTACCGAACTGCAGGGTAGCCTGGAGAAGCGAGATACCTGGGATCTGGTTCTGCTGGATCTGAACATGCCCGGGGCCTACGGTTTTTCGGGGCTGGTGCTGCTTCGCGGCCAGTATCCGCATATACCGGTGGTGGTTATTTCGGCCCAGGAAGAGTCCTCCGTGGTTAATCGCGCGCGCGACTTCGGTGCCAGTGGCTTTATTCCCAAATCCTCATCCCTTGAGGAGATCCAGCAGGCAGTCCGCACGGTACTTGAAGGTGGAACCAGTTGGACGCATGTGGTCGGCAGCGGAGGGCCACTATCGGAGCAGGAAAAAATCGTCAGTGCCCAACTCGCCAGCCTCACACCACAGCAGTTTCGTGTTTTGACAATGGTCTGCGATGGCCTGCTGAATAAGCAGATTGCCTACGAACTGACCGTGTCAGAGGCGACGGTCAAGGCCCATGTGACCGCTATTTTCCGTAAGCTGGGGGTACGGACTCGCACCCAGGCAGCGCTGGTGCTGCAGCAGATGGAACTGACCCACGCGGGCTTGAGTGCATGACCAATCCGTACAAGGGCGTGACCGGACTTCGACGCATATGGAACGCCTGCGGCTATTCTCTGGATGGCCTGATGGCGGCTTACCGCGGCGAGGCGGCCTTTCGCCAACTGGTATGGATGGCGCTTGTTCTGATACCCGTGGCCTTGTTTCTGCCGGTTGGTCTGGTATCCAGGGCATTATTGATTGGCAGCGTACTCATCTCCTTGATTATCGAGCTACTTAACTCGGCTATCGAGGCCGCAATCGATCGTATTTCCCTTGAGACCCACCCACTGTCCAAGGCGTCGAAGGATATGGGCAGCGCAGCGCAAATGCTCGGTCTTATTCTTCTGGCGGTCGTCTGGGGGCTGGTTCTGCTGGAAAACTTCTAGCCCGGACTGCAACAACCGTCCGATGTTTAGACCTAAGTCGTAGTCGGCGCATCTGGGCAAAGCCAGGGCCGGCTGACAGACTGGTCACCTTGTTCAAGGTGTCGTTACGTGATGCTTTCAGGTT
This sequence comes from uncultured Halopseudomonas sp., assembly GCF_963977355.1. Classification (NCBI taxonomy): domain Bacteria; kingdom Pseudomonadati; phylum Pseudomonadota; class Gammaproteobacteria; order Pseudomonadales; family Pseudomonadaceae; genus Halopseudomonas; species uncultured Halopseudomonas sp. Next base: position 148,741 of record NZ_CAXBOV010000005.1, read on the forward strand.
TGCTGGTCGCCTCAATCTTTCTGCTATACATGGCGTTGCTGTTCGCTATCGCGTTCTGGGGCGACAGGCAGACCAGTGAGTTCAATCCGCGTTTGCGGGTATGGGTTTACAGTCTGTCTCTGGCTGTCTGGTGCACCAGTTGGACGTTCTTTGGTGCCGTGGGTATGGCCTCGGACCAGTTGTGGAATTTTCTTCCCATCTATATAGGTCCGGTCGTTCTCTTTCTGTGTGGTTGGCGCCTGTATGCTCGAATGATCGCGATCAGCAAACAGGAAAACATCACCTCCATTGCCGATTTCATCTCCTCGCGCTACGGAAAATCCCGTGGACTCGCGGTAGCGGTCAGCATTCTGTGTCTGGTCAGCGTGCTGCCTTACATTGCCTTGCAGCTCAAGGGCATTGTTCTGGGTTACAACCTGCTCAGTGGTTCGTCCCTGACAGGCACTGCGACCCTTGCCGGTACCAGCGGCGCAGAAGACACAGCACTTATCATCACCTTCGTACTGGCCCTCTTCACCGTTCTGTTTGGAACACGCAGCCTCGACGCTACCGAGCACCACCGGGGCATGATGCTGGCTATCGCCTTTGAGTCACTGGTCAAGCTCTTTGCTTTTCTGGCGGTGGGCATTTTTGTCACCTTCAGCCTGTTCGGTGGAGTGGGAGACTTGCTGCAGAGGGCCGGTTCCAGCCCGGAGCTTCAGGCTTACTGGCAGCGCGATACCCTGTTTACCAATCTTCTGTTCCAGTCGTTCATTGCGATCCTGGCGTTTCTCTGTCTGCCCCGCCAATTTCAGGTAGCCGTGGTCGAGAATATCGAACCCGGTGATCTGCGTCTGGCGCGTTGGGTGTTTCCGGCCTATCTGATTCTTGCCGGTCTGTTTGTTCTGCCCATCAGTCTCGCTGGGCAGATGACTCTGGGGCCAACAGTATCGGCAGACTCCTATGTGATCAGCCTGCCGCTATTGCAGGGTAGCCCGATCCTGGCTTTGCTGGCATTTATTGGCGGCGCATCGGCTGCGACCGGTATGGTGATCGTTGCGGCCAGTGCCCTTAGCACCATGGTGTCGAACGATGTTGTTCTGCCCTTGCTGCTGCGCAAGAGGAACCGGCCTGAGCGGACCTATGAGGAGTTTCGAGGCCTGCTTCTCAACGTCAGACGTACCAGCATCCTGGTCATTCTGTTGCTGGCTTATGTGGTTTATCGATTGATTGGCTCAGCAGGTACGTTGGCGAGCATTGGACAGATTGCCTTTGCCGCCATAGCCCAACTCGCCCCGGCCATGTTTGGTGCTCTGTTCTGGAAACAAGCCAATCGTGCTGGTGTTTTTGCCGGTCTGGCAGTGGGCAGTAGTCTGTGGCTGTACACTCTGATCTTGCCGTTGCTGGGTTGGCAATTGGAGGGCTGGCCCCTGTTGGCCAGCCTTTACAGTGATTCGCTTGATCTTCCGATTGATAGTCTGACCCTGGCAAGTCTGATTGCATTGGCTGGCAATGTGGTGTTTTTCATTCTGGTATCGGGGTTCAGTAGAACCCGGGTTGTTGAACACTGGCAGGCGAGCCGTTTTGTTAGCCCGGATTCCTCGCCCTGGCAGGAGGGCCCCAGTCGCGCGCTACTGCGTGTGACCGTAGATGACCTGCTGCTGCTGGCGGCGCGATTTGTCGGTCAGGAGCGCGCGCAACGGAGCTTCGAGCGTTTTGCCCTGAGCCAAGGACCATCGCTGTCCGGTTCACAGATTGCCGGCAATGCCTGGATTGCCCACAGCGAACGCCTGCTGGCTGGGGTTCTGGGGGCTTCCTCTGCCAGGGCCGTAGTCAAGACAGCGATTGAAGGCCGCGACATGCAATTCGATGACGTGGTACGCATTGTCGACGAGGCAACCGAGGTATTGCAGTTCAATCGGGGACTGCTGCAAGGCGCGATCGAGAACATCAGTCAGGGGATCAGTGTGGTTGACCGCGAACTTCGGCTCGTGGCCTGGAATCGGCGCTATGTGGACATGTTCGAATATCCCGAGGGATTGATTGCGATAGATACGCCCATTGCCGATCTCATCCTGTATAACGCCAGCCGAGGCTTATGTGGTCCAGGCGATCCACGTGACCATGTGACCAAACGCATTAATTGGATGCGCAAGGGCAATGCCCATCGGTCCGAACGGCTGTTCCCCAATGGACAGGTTATCGAAATCATCGGCAATCCAATGCCTGGTGGTGGCTTTGTCATGAGCTTTACCGATATCACGGAGTTTCGCAGGGCCGAGCAGGCGCTCAAGGAATACAACGAACGTCTGGAACAGCGTGTTGCCGAGCGCACCAGCGAGCTGTCGAAGCTCAATCAGGCGCTCACCCTCGCCAAGGCCCAGACCGAACGCGCCAGCCAGTCGCAGAGCCGGTTTCTCACCGCAGTGAGCCACGACCTGATGCAACCGATGAATGCGGCAAGATTGTTCTCAGCGTCACTGTCCCATCAGGTGGGCTTGCCTTCCGAGGCGCAAGAGCTGGTGCATCATCTGGATTCTTCCCTGCGTTCGGCTGAAGATCTCATTTCGGATTTGCTGGATATTTCACGGCTTGAAGCCGGTCGGATCACCCCAGAATGGAATGATTTTGCCCTGGGCGAGCTCTTTGAACCCCTGCGTATCGAGTTTGGCGCCCTGGCGGTGGAGCGGGGCGTCGATCTGCGCGTGCACGACAGCCACCTGCGCGTGCGCAGCGACATGCGACTCTTGCGTCGGGTGCTGCAGAACTTTCTGACCAACGCGTTTCGTTATGCGGGTCGCGCAAAGGTGGTTATGGGCACGCGTCGACAGGGTAATCAGGTAAGAATCGAGGTGTGGGATCGCGGGCCAGGCATTCCCGTGGACAAGCTACGCGTCATCTTCGAAGAGTTTCAGAGGCTGGACAGTCATAATACCCAGGCTGAAAAAGGACTCGGACTGGGGCTGGCGATTGCCGACGGGATATGTCGGGTTCTCGGGCATGAACTGGCCGTGCGCTCCTGGCCGGGCAGTGGCAGTGTTTTCAGTGTGGCCTTGCCACTGGCCACAGCCAGTCTGTCCCATGCGGCACCGTCCGTCCTGCAGCCAAGTCCGACAGTCAGCGGAGCGCGGGTGCTTTGTGTGGATAACGAAGAAAATATCCTCACCGGCATGTACAGCCTGCTAAGCCGCTGGCAATGCCAAGTTGCCGTGGCTCGGGATCGTTCTGAGGTCGAGCAGCTACTGGCCTCCGGATTTCGCCCGCAGCTGATTCTGGTGGATTATCATCTGGATGCCGGGGACACCGGTACCGCCCTGGTTCAGTGGTTGCGCGAGCGGTTGGCCGAAGAGCTGCCCGGCGTGGTAATCAGCGCCGATGGCCGCAGTGAGCTGGTGGCGCAGATCCGTGCTGCCGGGCTGGACTTTTTACCCAAGCCGATCAAGCCGGCCGCACTGAGGGCGCTGATCAGCCGTTATGTGCATCTGCACTGAGACCTGTTCGCGCCTAACTGTATCTTGTGTGCCTTGACGACAGGGCGTAGTTTTGCCCCCCTGATGGATAAGGGGCGATAGCATGTCACCGCGTTGCAAGTCTGCGTTAATGGGAGCCAGGGACACGATCCCGATGTTGGTCGGCGCTTTGCCGTTCGGCATTATTTTCGGCACGCTGGCCGTTTCTTCCGGACTGTCTGCCACCGCAACACTGGCCATGTCCGCCCTGGTTTTTGCCGGCTCGGCCCAGTTCATCGCGATCGGTCTGATTGCATCTGGTACCGGTCTGCTGGTCATTCTGCTCACCACCTTGATCGTCAACCTGCGGCATCTACTCTACAGCGCAAGCCTCCTGCCATACGTTCGGCTTCTGTCGCAGCGCTGGCGTGTACCTCTGGCGTTCTGGTTGACCGATGAAAGCTATGCAGTAGCGCACAGGCATTACCTTGACCCGAACGAACCCCTGAAAGACAAGCACTGGTATTTTCTCGGTTCATGCCTTGCCATGTACAGCAACTGGTTTCTTTGCACCCTGGTAGGTGTTCTGCTTGGTCGCTCGCTACCGGGAATGGCTGAATGGGGTTTGGACTTCGCGATGGTCGCCACCTTTATCGGCATTGTTGTCCCGTTATTGCGAACCCGGCCGATGCTGGTTGCCGCCCTGGCTGCCGCAGCCGTAGCAGTAGCGGCCCACGGCTTGCCCTACAAGCTCGGATTGATGCTGGCGTCACTGGTTGGAGTCACCGCGGGCATATTGGCCGAGCGATTGTCCGGCCATCTGGCGGGGCAGGGAGGTAACCTATGACTCCCCAGGAGATCGCCCTGATAGCCGGTATGGCCCTGATTACTTTTGCTATCCGCTACACACTTTTTGCCGTCGGGCACCGCGTGAGGTTCACCCCTTGGGTGGCCCAGGGTTTGAATTACGTGCCAGTGGCTGTACTCACCGCAATAATCGCACCCGCCATGCTCAAGCCTGATGGTGGTCAGCTGGATCTGGGTATGGATAACGCCTATCTCGTAGGCGGTATCGTGGCGATCGTCCTCGCCGCGCGGTGGCGCAATTTGCTGGTGACCATTATTGGCGCACTGCTCTGCTTCTTTGCCTGGCGCTGGTGGCTTGGGTGATCACCAGAAGGTTGCACGTCCGCTGCGCACTGCGGAAATCATCAACGCCAGTGCAGCGAATGAAATAAGTGTGGTGAAGCCCAGTACGGTCGTGCCAAAACCGATTACATCGCTGGTAAAGCCCACCCCGAGTACCACCGACGCCATCGTCAGATACGCCATCAGATAGAACGCGGAGATGATGCCGCCGCGCTCTGCTGGTGGCGCTACCTGGCTGATCGAGGCAATTGCCACGACCCCGGTAGCTCCGGCGCCGGTAGCCGTCGCCAGCGTCGCCAGTGCGAAAAGTGAGGGTGAGCTGAGTAGCACTGAGGCTGCCATCACAACCAGGCCACTAATGAGCATGATGGGACCGGCAATCAACAATCGGTTGAGGGGTTGGCGTTGGCAGGCAAATTGACTTATCCCCGCCATCAACTGCCAGGCTGCCGCAAACAAGCCAGCAACGGCGCGATCACTGATGCCGGTCAGGTTCATTGCCAGCGATGGACCCAGGGAGGCGTACAGGCTTCCGGTTGACCAGGCCAGACATATGGCGGCGGCTGCGAATATGAACGCACCAAGAAGTTCGCGCGGGACCTTGATAGTGGTCGGTCGCCAGTTGCGTAGTCTGAAGTTGTGCTGGCGCTGGCCCAGATGAGTAGGCCAGGGCGCGGTCAGTAGCAGAATGATTGAGCCCAGAGTAAGCGCAATAACCACCAGAAAAGGCCAGAATGCTGCACCTGCACCGAAGTACAGCGCAATTGAGCTGACCGTGGGGCCCGCAAAGGCGCCCAGGGTAAAAAACAGCGCCGACAGGGTGGCCGCACGGGTCCAGTTCTCATCCGGCTCCAGTTCTACCAGGGCGGCGGAAGCAGCCCCGGTAACCAGGCCAGTACCGATGCCGGTCAGCAAACGGGCCAGGCCCAGTCCGTATATATCCGTGGCCAGGAGGAATGCGGTCGCGCCAGCAAGGATAAATACAAGGCCGGGCACCATCATCTGGCGGCGGCCGAGTTTGTCCGATAGCGATCCCAGGGTAAGCAGTGTGGCTACCACACCCAATACATAGATGGAAAAAACGGCAGTCAGCGCTGTCGAAGAAAACCCCCATTGATCCTTCCAATAGGAGTAGAGGGGAGTGGGCAGATTGCTGGCAAAGATAGTAGTGAAGATCGCCAGCAGGGCAGCAATCATTGCCAGGCCCCGACGATTCTCGCCGCCGGTTGCGCTCAGTTCAGCTGTCATGCTCTGTGTCCGTTGCGATAATACTCGCATTATCGCAGAGAGCGGCTGGTGTTGCGCTGTTGCTTGGCATCATCAGCGGTTATGGACGGGCTTTATCTTACCTGGCCCGGTGCCGCTGGCATTTCGCCCAGGTTGCTTGCCAGGGCTTCCAGGGGAAAGCGGTACTCACCGTCCACTGCGCGCCTGAACAGATCCCCTAGCTGGCCCAGGTCCGCACTTGGTGCGGGCCACAGCTCGGAGTCACGGATCAATGAACTGGTTTGCCCATCATCGGAAACGTTGGCAAGGGCAAAGCGGAAGGGATGATAGCCGGTCATGCCCAGCCGCAGATCGGTAACCACCCACTGACCTTGAATGAGGTCGTAGCGCAGCATGTCACGGGTAAACCAGCGCAGTCTTTGATGCTGCACTGAGCCCTCCAGGGCCTGCGATGCCTCGCTGTAATTTCGCGGTAATTTGATCAGTTCCGGCAGGCTGCTATCAAACCATCCGGTCAGCCCCTCGTAATATTGGTCTCCGTCTACAGCTACCACGCGCCAGAGTAGCGTGTTGAAAGGAGTGGGCGAGCTGAAACGATGCTCAGTCTCAATGCCTGCGACAGCGAGGGCACGGTCGAGCCGGTGTTCCGCCATATATTTGCCTGCCAGGGTACTGAGCAGATACAGGCTGCTTAGCATCAGTGCAGCATGTTGCCAGCGAATTGCGGCGCGATTCAGACCGCTGATCAGGCCCACAATGACCGCCAATAAAAGCGGCAAGGTGAAAATCGGGTCGATAATGAAAATACTCGAGATCGCGACCGGCGCGGTGGTCATTGGCCAGAAAAGCTGCGTGCCGTAGGTAGTGAACGCGTCGAGCAGAACGTGGGTGACAAGAATCAGCCAGACGCACAGCCATAATCGAACTGCGGTGTAATCAGGGTGAGGTCGGAAGCGTCTTGCCAGAAAGGCGAGCAGCAGACTCAGAGCGGTAAGAACGAACAGCGAATGGCTGAAGCCGCGGTGGTAGGTCATGTCTGCGACAGCATCGCCGAAGTCCAGCACTACATCCATGTCTGGCAGTGTACCGAGCACCGCGCCAGCAATCAGGGCCTTGCGTCCGTGCCAGCGTCCCAGCATGGCGCCTCCTACAGAGGCGCCCAGCACAGCTTGAGTAAGCGAATCCATTTAGTCGTCGTTCCCCGAACAAATAGGCGTCAGGATAATTCAGCCTGGGGGGCTTTGTCTGGGCAAATCGATTCGAGTCGTAACCTGATCCTGGCTTAAAGGGCGTGCTGTTTGTCTATAGTGATTGAGCGATCCAGCAGCTCAAGCAGCTCTTTGCGGGTTTTCAGCTTGGTATTGCGATGGGCTGTCATGTTCAGCTTGGTCAACTGCGAGGCCATTTCCATTGCCTTGCTTTCCAGCTCCTCGGCGGGTACTACCTTGTCCAGGAAGCCCGCGGTTACCGCATCTGCCGGATCGAACATTTCGGCGTTGATCACCGAGCGGTTGAACGCACTGTTGGTCAAACGCGCCCGCGCCAGCTCGATACCCACATGGTGCATGGTCATGCCGATGGCAACTTCATTCAGACCGATCTTGAACGGCCCCTCGATGCCAATACGGTAGTCGGCAGACAGCAGAATGAAAGCGCCCTTCGCTACAGCGTGACCGGTACAGGCAACAACTACCGGAAAAGGATGCGACAGCATGCGGCGCGCCAGAGTGGAGCCCGATGCAACCAGATCGCGCGCAGCGTCAGGGCCCGATGTCATCACCTTGAGGTCGTATCCACCGGAAAGAATACCGGGTTGTCCTGTGATGACCACAACGGCCTTGTCCTGTTCAGCCTGGTCCAGTGCCTTGTTGAAAGCTTCAACGACTGCTGGAGATACGGCATTGACCTTACCGTTGCTCAACGTAAGTCGCGCGATGCCATCGGAGAATTGGTAGGAAACGAGCTCGTTCATGAAAGATTCCCTTTTGTGTGGAGACGACCGGACATGGTCGTTTATGGTTTGCAGTGTACCAATATAAAGCTGACCGGCCAGTTCCGGAGCAATACTCCAGCATCAGGCTGCCATGGGGGAAAAAGGGTTTGCTAAACAGGGGCGCTTTCGGTAAATTAGCGCGCCTTGGAACCGGCCATGCCGGCTCCAGGATTTGCGGAGAGGTGGCCGAGTGGCTGAAGGCGCACGCCTGGAAAGTGTGTATACGTTAATAGCGTATCGAGGGTTCGAATCCCTCTCTCTCCGCCATATATTTACATAAGGCCCTGATTATTCAGGGCTTTTTTGTTTGTGTCGTCAGCAGTAGACACTTTGGTAGACACTCTGTCCTCTTGCTTGCTCTGCCCCCCCTCACCTTGTCTCGTTATTTGATGCGCTCCATATCTCTAATCGCTTTGGGGGAGTCAATTGGTATCAGTTCCGCTGATCCGCACGCGGGGCAGGCGCGGTACTTGTTGCTAAGGCGCCAGACACTGTAAATAAGCCCTGGCAGTAGAAAGGTAAGCCACAGCACTAATTCCACCAGCGTCGAACCTCTGGCCTTTTGTTTGCCGTCGCTTCGGGTGCCACAGGCTACACAATACAGTGAACCTTTAGCCCGCTCTGCCTTGCTGGCTTTTACAGCCTGACTGGCGTTCTGCAAGCGTTTGGCTATCTGGCTGGGGGGTTTGGGTTGAGCTTTAGGCGCGGGTGATGCTGCTTGAGCATTAAGGCGGGCAATTACCTTGTCATAGTAAGCGCCGCAGGCGGGGCACTGCCGATCAGGCCCGAAAGCCTCCGCAGTGTCTTCATGATTGCATTTTGGACATTCCATTGTGGCGCTCTCCTTGGTGGGTCCATTAAGAGACTAGCTCATTTAGGTTTGAAGACGTCGCCTTGATGTGTTTGCAAAACTTGAATTTTGTGGAAACGAAAGTGTAGCTCCCCCCGACGTTCGGGCTCCGCGTGCGCTGAAGTTTTGACCCACCCCCTCCAGTGCTGCTGTCTCGTGCGGCCTTTGCTCCGGGTTATAACGACACAACAACCAACTGCTGGCGCTGGCTCACATGTAGCGAAGCACCGGGGTTCGAATTACCCGCAAGGGGCAGGGCGCCAGGGAAGAACCTAAAGCCCCCACCCCCTGCCGGGTATGCTGGACTAGGGCGTATTGGCTCCTGCTTACTGGTCTGGCTCGTACCGTTCCAGCACCTTGCCGAGCCGCTTGGCGAAACTGTCGAGCGTGCTGGCTCGCTGTGGGTCTGCCTCTTGATCGCGTTGACGGCATAGGTCAGAGAGGATGCCGAGCAGAAGAGTCTGCCCGTAAGCGTCCAGGTGCCGGCCTTGGTCGTCTCGGTGGGTGCCGGTGTCGCTGGTGTTGATGTCGATAACTTCTCCCATGATGTGGCTCCTTGGGTAACGGTGATGTAACGCTGCAAGCTGTCTTCTATGCGTCCGCATTGCGTCCGCATCCGAGGCGGACATTCCCCAGGCTTGGGTATCGTCCGCCGTTCCTTCACCCTCCCTATTGAGAAACGCAGGAACCGGCCACATAGCCCGCTGTGTATGGCTTTGCTGGATCGCGCAGAAATGCAGGAAGGGCCGCTTTGACTCCAGATCTCGCCCATCAGACGCTGATTCAGTTTTCACTGTATGAACTCCATTGGCGTGACGGTGTATTGCTGGCGCAGATCCGCACCAGTCACGCAGTAGCGGCTTGTGGGGGCGTGGCAGGCTCGGCAGCCCATCAGGTGGTTGATGTATTGTTCTCGCGCCTTGTGCCATTCAGGCGAAGTGGTGGCGGCTGTCAGCGTGTGCCTGGCCGGCTCATGGCTCCGCGGTTGGTCCTCTGGTGCTGCGGCTTCATTGGCGGCGTCCAGCTCTGCCAACAGTTCGGCCTTGTGGGTCATTATGTGCTGGCGTAGGTCCGGGGTGATCCGTTCCACCGGGGTGACGCGCAGCTTGTCGGCTACGGTCACGACAGTCAGGCCGGCGCGGCGCAGGTACTCCAGGGCAGCCATGATTCAAAACTCCTCATAGTCAGGAATAGTCTCTGCGGACGCGGGGGCGTGCGGATTCTGCGGATTCTGCGGAAGCCCTTTATTTACGCGGGTTTCAGGTTGCGGAAGATTTGCGGAAGGTTGCGGATTTGTCGCGGAGTCTTGGTCCGTCAGCACCTTTTCCGCAGTTCTCCGCAGATCGTCCGCAAATGCAAAGCCTTGTAATCGCTGGCTCTCCGCAGTTTCCGCAAGCGGGTTAACCCTGAACTGCTCGCCGTTGGTGGTCAGCAGGTGCCTATGCTCCACCAGTACGGCCAATACAGCGTCCCGCTTCTTCGCGGATCTGATCGCGGGCGGCCATGACTTGCCGGCCTTGGCCTTGTCGAATATGCGCCAGCTCTCGGCACGCTTCGGGTCACGCATCCAGTCCATTGCATAGGCGGCATTTCTCAGCAGCGGGCTGGCGGTCCCGGCGTCGGTGTAACGGAGCCACTCCGATACTGAGTACCGCGCCAGCAGGCATGCGCGGTACATACAGTCGGCATTGATCCGCTCCAGTCCTTCGAAACAGCCCAGCACGGCAGCCAGGCGTAGTGCCTGCTGTGCTACCCGATTGGCGGAAGGCTTGATTGCTGCGTATTCTCCAAGCGGCCCTAGCTCAGCCTCTATGTCGTTTTTGAAGTCAGCCCATTGGCAGATTGCAGCATCATCCAGAGCTAAAAGCGGCGGGGTAACTTCGTTGGTGTCCGGGTCTATGTATTCGGGGCTGGCGGCTATTTCCTTGCAGCGTGCCCAGTAGCGTTGCAAGCGCGAATCGGCGTAAGCACTTCGGCTAAGTGATTCCACGGTGATGAATCGCGTACCCGCCAGGCTGTTCGGGGCGGAAAACAGGAAGCGCGGTAGAAAGCCCTGACCAATGAACAACGGGTTGGTCAGCGCCTCCGCTACCGCTACGGGTTGCGCCAACAAGTGAATGCTCAAGCGGCGGTTGTAAGCTACCCCAGAGCCCTCAGCATTCCCACGAGACCGGGTGCGCTCGAAGTACCCGTCATCGAATGCCTTGGTTAATCCTCCCAGCGTTGCCGCCACGGTGTCAGCCTTGAGTGACGATCCGCCCAGCATTTGCCCGCCTTCGTCAGTGTCCCAGCTTGCAGCGGCCTTGCCCCGGATGAAGTCACCAGCGAGCGGCTCGAATGTCGCGTCACTGTATTGTGTTCGCGGGTCGTCTGGCAGCGGGTTGGCTTCCATAAATTCCTCCCGCGCCTTGCCCTTGAGTTGCCGCGCCTGGGTCGTGATTTCATTGCATTTCTGGCGGTGCTGGTTACGCAGTTCTCGTTCTGCCTCGTCAATCGTCTTGAATGCCAGGCGGCGGGCGCTGGATTTCCCCTCGCCAGATCCGAACAGTGACAGCATGAAAAGCGAACAGGGGGCGCCAGCCGGATTGCCTTTCGGATGCCATGCGTTTGTGCGAGTTTGTGCCAGGTGGGCAGCAGCACCAATGGCGCATTGTCCTGCGATGGCGAACGGTACTTGCTCGAACTCGGCAATGGCCCGGACAGCTTCACGCATCAACGGCGGTAGAGCGTCCAGCGGGTAGGGTGTCGGCGGCGCAGTGTCAGGCAGCAGCGGCGCCGGGGCGGCGTATTGTGGTTGCGGTATCAGTTCGCTCATCTTTGACCCTCCCGCCATTGGTGCAAATCATTGAAGTCAGACAGGCTCAGGGGTTCGTCACCTTCCCAGGGTGGCAGGATCAGACCACAGCCCAGGGTCGCGGCAGTGGTGATAGCAGCACGCTTGCCGGGGTTGCCTTCGGTCTGGCGGTCGTCGTCTCCGGCAACGATCAGCAGGGCGTCGGGGTAGGTGCTGCGCAGGTACTGGCCGACCGAAAGTAGGTTGCCAGCGTTCATCGCGCAGGCGACGGGGTGGCCGGTTGTCTCCTGAATGGTCGCGCCAGTTGCCCAGCCTTCGCATAGGTACAATGGTTCGCCTGGCCGAATCATCCCAAGCGGGCTATAGCAGCCTTTCACCCGACCACCGGACAGAAACCGCTTGCTACCGTCCGCCTGGATGCGCTGGACGTTCACCAGTTTGAACGTATCCG